>DATIOT010000269.1:0-9228 GCA_035472875.1 Mycobacterium sp. | reverse complement strand
GCTTCAGGGCGGATTGGCGGGATTGGCTTCCGAGGTGCAGACGGCGCTGTCGGCGATTCCGGGCGCGCTTAGTGGTGCGGTGAGTGAGCTGTCGTCCTTGTCGTCGGCGGCGCCGGTCTCGCAGTTGGTTTCGGTCGCTCAGGTCGGGATGACTCCGGCGAGCATGCTGGTGTCGCCGATGATGAGTCTGGCGCAGGGCGCGAACACCGCAGGGTTGGCTGGTTCCGCGGCTACCGGGCTGGCCGATGTCCCCAAGTTCGTCGGCTCGGCTGTTCCCGACATGAAGGCGCTGGGCGGCGGCGCGGCGGGTTTGGGGTCGGTGGCCGGGGGTTTGGGTAAGGCGCGGTTGGTGGGAGCCGTGTCGGTGCCGCCGACGTGGCAGGGGTCGATGCCGGCACGCATGGTCAGTTCGGCGATGTCCGGGTTGGGTGGCGAAGTGCCAAACCCTGCAATTGCGGCGGCTGCGGCTCCTACGGGCGGTGTGCCGATGATGCCGATGCCGATGGGCGGGCCTGCCGGCGGTATGCCTAACGGGATGATGGGCCGCGGTGGGGCGAGTCCGCATGTGGTGCAGTCGCGGCCCAGTGTGGTGCCGCGGACCGGGGTCGGATAGGCGATCAGTAAATCCCCGATATTGTCCTCGGAATTGACTTACGATTTGAAGGCTATGGAAGGGGGCAGCGTGCTATTGCCTCTTGGTTGTCCGTTGCCAGACAATGCGGTGTCAGCGGTCCGGGGTGAGTCGGGCATGCTCGGCGGCTTGTCGGTCCCGCTCAGTTGGGGCGTGGCCGTTCCGTCGGACGACTATGACCATTGGGCACCGGAGCCGGAAGAGGGCGCCGCTGCCGATGGCGGGGCGGCGGGCGGCCGGAATCCAGAAACGGCCGGTGAAGGCATGGACGAGTGGAATGAATGGGGGGAGTGGAGCGAGTGGCAAGGCGAAGCCGAGCCTCGCTTCGACTTGCCGCGGACCGGTGGCGTGATACCGCATTCTCCGTCGGCCGGTTGACAGAGACGCGAAACTGTCGGTGAGTGGCTCAGAATCGGCCGCCGCCACCCATGAAGCCGCCACCCGATGATCCCCCGGACGAGCCGCCAAACGATGTGGGGGTCCACCCGCCCAGTCCGCCCCGCATGCCTCCGCTCAGCAGGTCGCTGATGATGATCCCCCCTATCAGCGCGCCGGTGTCGTTGCCCCCACCACGACGGCTGTAGGCGCGCTGGGCCGATTGCACGTCAGTATTCGCGAGCGACTGCGCGTCAGCGGCCCACGCCGAGGCCCCGTTGGCGTACGCAATCGCCTCGGTCAGGTTGGTCGTCCGCTTGTCTTGTGCGACTTGGAGTTGTCGTTTCGCTTCGGCCAGCCGGGTCCGGGCCTCCGGACCAATGCTGCCCCGACGGGTGTCGATGTACTCGGAGACTGCCCGCACCCGCGACTGGGCGGTGAACATCGCCTGCTCGTAGGACCGGCTGAGCCGCTCGGCGGTCGCCTGTTCTTTGGCCAGGGTGGCCAGTTGCTGGTTTAAATCCGCGTCGGCCTTTGTCAGCCGGGCAAACGCGCCAAGCGGATCGGCGGAGCCACTGCTCCGGGCGTTGTCTACTGCTCTGGCCGCCGCATCGCGCGCGGCGGTCAGTTCCGCGACGTGCTTGGATTTGGATTTCGGCGTCTGCTTCAGTTGCTCGCTGGCGCGCTTGATGCTCGCCTGGATGTCCGACATGGCCGAGGGCAGCGAGGCGATGGCGTGCCGGATGTCGCTGGCGGCGGTGTCCACCGCATCGAGTAGCGAAAGCGCTTGCCCGAGCGCCGACTCGGCCGCATGGTAAGCATCCACCAACCCGTACTGCTGTCCGCTCTCCGCGTGGGTGGCCACAGCACGCGCCGCGCTGATGTAGCGGTCGGCAAACGCCAGCCGCTCCTTGGCGCTGGAGACGTTGCCGGAGATCGAAGTCAGTGCCGCATCGTCGAATTCGTTGTGCAGCCCAGCCATCCGTTGTTCTGCCGGGGCGACGCGGCTGGTCAGTTCGACGTACTGTTGGGTTAGCCCGTCGAGCCGCGCCGGCGCGTTGATCACCAAATCCCGCAGTTGCTCGAACGCCTCGGTCTGTGAGTCCAGCTCGCGGTCGGCGCGCGCCGCCGACACGATCACCCGGGTGAGCAGCTCGCGGCGCTGCTCGGGTGTCTCGGGCGTGGCGTCTTCTAGTTGTTGGCGCACGGTGAGCGCCTGGGTTAGAGCGGCTTTGGCATTGTTCACCGCATCGGTGAACGGTTCTGTCCGCTCTTTCCCGAACTCGTCGATCGCCACCGCCAGCTCGTTTGTGCTGGTGCGCAACGCATTGTCGACGTCCACCACCATGGCGCGAGACAGGTCGTCGAGGGCCTGCAGCGGCACGGCGGCCAGCGCATTCTCGTCAGTGGGGTCGACGCGTCGTGCCGCGGCCAATGCGGCGGCGCGGCGCCGCCGGGCGCGGTGGCGCATGAGAACCACGAAGAGAACCACGGCGATGATGAGGACGCCCAGCACGACCAGCAGTAATATCCGGGCGGAGTAATTGGGTGGCCTGTTGAGTCCGTTGGCCGCGGCGACTGCCGCACCGCTCCAGTTGCCGGCGCGCAGCGCGGGTTCGATCTGAGTGCGGCAGGTCGTCGACCTGACTTTGGCTGACGCTACGGACCGTGGACGGCACCAGGAACGCGTAGGCACGCCCGGTGCTGGACACGGCCAATAGCGAGTCGTATCCACTCAAGTCGCTGGTGCTGTAGGTGCGCTTCGCCCAGTTCTCCGCGCTCAGCCCGGAGAAGTTGTCGACGTAGACCACCCAGAGCCGGATGTGGCGATCCGCATAGAGCTTGTCGACGGCTGACGACACCGCTGCGCGACCCGAGTCTGACAACACGCCCGCGTTGTCGGTGACCTGCCCGGGTAGCCGAAACGGTGGTTGTGCGCCCGCGGGCGGGGCCAGCAGCAGCGCGGTGGTGAGGATCGTCAGGATCACGCCGAGCAGGCGAGCGATGCGCATACGTCAATTTAGCCCCGCGGCGGTCGGGCCGAGCAGACTTCGGACCGCGCTCGGCGTTCCCTGGCAGACTGTGCGTCGGTGATCACGAATCAGCAAGATCCCTACGACGACTTCGACCGTCAGCGGCGGGTACCCGAAGCGCCGAAGACTGCGGGTCTGCCGGGTACGGAAGGCCAGCACCGCACCGACTTCGCCAGGGACCGGGCCCGCGTGTTGCACAGCGCCGCGCTGCGCCGGCTGGCCGACAAGACGCAGGTAGTCGGACCCCGGGAAGGCGACACCCCACGCACCCGGCTGACGCACTCGCTGGAAGTGGCGCAGATCGGCCGTGGGATGGCGATCGGGCTCGGCTGCGACCCCGACCTCGTCGAGCTGGCCGGTCTGGCCCATGACATCGGGCACCCGCCCTACGGGCACAACGGCGAGAGCGCGCTCGACGAGGTCGCTGCCCTGCTTGGCGGCTTCGAGGGCAATGCACAGAATTTCCGAATCCTGACCAGCCTTGAGCCCAAAGTACTTGATGCACAAGGCTGTAGCGTGGGACTGAACCTGACTCGCGCATCCCTGGATGCGGTCACCAAGTATCCGTGGACGCGCGGTCAGGGGCGGGGCAAGTTCGGCTACTACCAAGAGGACCTGGAACCGGCGGCCTGGGTTCGTCAAGGCGCGCCGGCGGATCGGATGTGCCTGGAAGCACAGGTGATGGACTGGGCCGACGATATCGCGTATTCGGTGCACGACGTCGAGGACGGGGTTGTTTCCCAACGGATCGACTTGCGCGTGCTCGCCGACGACGACGAGGCGGCCACGCTGGCCAAGCTGGGGGACCGCGAATTTTCCCGGGTGAGTGGCGACGACTTGATGGCGGCGGCGGGACGGCTGTCGGGGCTGCCTGTGGTCGCGGCGGTCGGCAAGTACGACGCCACGCTGGCGTCGTCGGTTGCGCTCAAGCGGTTGACCAGTGAATTGGTGGGACGGTTCGCCTCGGCTGCGATCGCGACCACGCGGGCGGCGGCCGGTCCCGGGCCGCTGGTGCGCTACCAGGCAGATCTGCAGGTGCCCGACTTGGTGCGTGCCGAGGTCGCCTTGCTGAAAATCCTGGCGTTGCAGTTCATCATGTCCGACCCGCAGCATCTGGAAACGCAGGCGCGGCAGCGGGAACGTATCCACCGGGTGGCGCACTGGCTGTACTCCGGGGCACCCGCAACGCTCGACCCGGTCTTTGCGGCGGCGTTCATCACAGCTGCCGATGACGGCGCCCGGTTACGGGTCATTGTCGATCAGATCGCCTCCTATACCGAAGGCCGCGTAGAACGTGTCGACGCCCGTCAAGAGAGTCTGTAGCGCCAGCCCGGGGTTAGGCTCCCGACATGACCAAACTCACCGCCGTTGCCACCCTCTTACTGTCCCTTCCCGTCGTGGCCGTAAGCGCATGCAGCTCGCCTCAGCATCCGAGCACGCAGCCAGGCACCACGCCAGCTGTCAATAGCGGTTCACCAGGGGCGTCGGCGACTACCAGCCCGTCGGCCAGCGGCGAATCGCTTACCGCCCAACTGAACGCACCCGACGGCCGGGCCGTGGCCACGGCGACATTCGATTTCACTGGCGGCTACGTCACCGCCACCGTCAAGACCGTTGCCGCCGGAATCCTCGCGCCCGGTTTCCACGGCCTGCACGTTCACGAGATCGGCAAGTGTGAGCCGAACTCCGTTGCTCCCACCGGTGGCCCGCCCGGCAATTTCTTGTCCGCGGGCGGTCACTACCAGGCGCCCGGGCATACCGGGAAGCCCGAAAGCGGTGATCTGACATCGCTTGAGGTGCGTCAAGACGGCTCCGCCTATCTGGTCACCACCACCGATGCGTTTACCAGGGACGAGCTGCTGGCAGGGAACAAGACCGCCTTGATGCTGCACGGCACCGACGGCAGCGACATGGCAATGGAGCGGGTGGCATGCGGCGTCATCGGCCCGGCTAGCTGAACAGGCTCGGGCTTTAGACTGGGCCGATGGCTGGCCGGATCCCCGATCGCGATATCGCGGCCATCCGCGAACGGGTCCGCATCGAAGAGGTTGTCGGCGACTACGTCCAGCTGAGACGCGCGGGCGCCGACTCGCTGAAGGGCTTGTGCCCGTTCCACAACGAGAAGTCACCGTCGTTTCATGTTCGCCCCAACCACGGCCACTTCCACTGCTTTGGCTGCGGCGAAGGCGGCGATGTGTACGCGTTCGTCCAGAAGATCGAGCACATCAGCTTTGTCGAGGCCGTTGAACTGCTGGCCGACCGGATCGGGCACACGATCAGCTACACCGGCCCGGCCACCAGCGTGCAGCGCGATCGCGGTAGTCGCAGCAGGCTCACCGCGGCCAACGCGGCCGCGGCAGAGTTCTATG
Organism: Mycobacterium sp.; assembly: GCA_035472875.1. GTDB lineage: Bacteria > Actinomycetota > Actinomycetes > Mycobacteriales > Mycobacteriaceae > Mycobacterium. The sequence continues at coordinate 3,820 of DATIOT010000269.1, read as the reverse complement.
CGGCGGCGCTGGAGTCCGACGAAGCGGCACCGGCTCGCCAGTACCTGACCGAGCGGAACTTCGATGCCGAGGCGGCTCGTCGTTTCGGCTGTGGATTCGCACCCTCGGGCTGGGACTCGCTGACAAAACATCTGCAGCGCAAGGGTTTCGAGTTCAAAGAGCTGGAAGCCGCCGGCCTGTCCCGGCAAGGCCGCCGTGGCCCGATGGACCGCTTCCACCGGCGACTGCTGTGGCCCATCCGCACATCGGCCGGCGAGGTGATCGGGTTCGGGGCCCGGCGGCTGTTCGACGACGACCCGATGGAAGCCAAGTACATCAATACGCCGGAGACGTTGCTGTACAAGAAGTCGTCGGTGATGTTCGGTATCGACTTGGCCAAACGCGACATCGCCAAGGGGCACCAGGCGGTCGTCGTCGAGGGCTACACGGATGTGATGGCGATGCATCTGGCCGGAGTCGCCACCGCGGTCGCGTCGTGTGGCACCGCGTTCGGCGACGAGCATCTGGCGATGCTGCGCAGACTCATGATGGACGACAACTTCTTTCGCGGCGAGCTGATCTATGTCTTTGACGGCGATGAGGCTGGCCGCGCCGCCGCGCTCAAGGCCTTCGACGGCGAGCAGAACCTGGCAGGGCAGTCCTTTGTCGCGGTTGCCCCGGACGGCATGGATCCCTGCGACCTGCGGCTGAAGTCGGGCGACGGCGCGCTGCGCGACCTGGTCGCACGGCGAACCCCGTTGTTTGAGTTCGCAATTCGCAGCGCGATTGCCGAAATGGACCTGGACAGCGCCGAGGGTAGGGTGGCCGCGCTACGCCGCTGCGTACCCATGGTGGGCCGGATCAAGGACCCCACACTGCGCGACGAGTACGCCCGCCAGCTCGCCGGCTGGGTCGGTTGGGACGATGTTGCCCAGGTCATCGACCGGGTACGTGGCGAGGCCAAAAAGTCCAGGGCCGCGGGGCACCGTGGCTCCGGATCCAATGCCCCCCGTCGGACCGCGCAGCAGCCACGTGCCGCGGCCGAACCCGCCGCCACTCGTCCCGACCCCCGTGACCCCACCCTGTGGCCTCAGCGCGAGGCACTCAAATCGGCATTGCAGTACCCGGCGCTCGCCGGCCCGGTGTTCGACTCGCTGACCGTCGAGAGCTTCACCCATCCCGGCTATACAGCCGTCCGATCAGCCATCGACGCTGCCGGTGGTACATCGACCGGCGTCACCGGGGCGCAGTGGATCGATGCGGTGCGCCAGCAGACCACATCGGACCTGAGCGCCGGCCTGATCAGCGAGCTGGGGGTGGAGGCCATCGCGGTCGACGACGAGAAGCTGCCGCGCTATATCGCCGGCGTAATGGCCCGTCTGCAGGAGGTGTGGATGGGCCGGCAGATCGCCGAGGTGAAGTCCAAATTGCAGCGCATGTCGCCCATCGAGCAAGGCGACGAATATCACGCGCTGTTCGGAGACCTGGTCGCCATGGAGGCGTACCGGCGCAGCCTGTTGGAGCAGGCTAGCGGCGACGATCTGACGGTGTAAGCGCTCCATCCGCCGGCCGCTCGACAACGGTCGTCTGGTTGTCGATCTCGGCAACCGTCACAAACCCCTCATCGGGTGAGATCCGATTGGGGTGGTCCTGGTCAGGGGGCCGAACCCGTCCTGAGCTGCACAGATAGCCTCTTCCTACCTAATTCTAGATAAGTGTGACTGTGTCCAGATTGTGTCCACAGCGTGTCCACGGGCGGCTCTGGAAACGGGCGCCGGGGCGCTCCATGAATTCCGAGAAAATTCGTTGGAGTCGGCGGGCGGGTACGTTGCGTTACCGGCTTGCGTCCAATCCGGTATGGATGAAATCGAGCGCGAATCGATCCGAGCCGAAGGGCTTGACCCTGACGATCCGGCCGTGGTGACCGCGATCGACTGCGTCAGATGGCAGCTATCGCTATATTTCGGTGATCAGGACACCGGCGCCGAACCCGCTTGATTAGCCGCGGATAGCATTCCGCCCTTTCAACTGTCGCGGTACATCGGCCAGCCAACGTCCATTACGACCTTGACCGTCACGCCCAGCTGATCAACACCGACGACCACGCAGGCAACATGGCTGCGCTCGGCGTGTTGGCGGCCCCGGTGCAGAATCCCAACTACGGCAACGTGATTCCGCTACACGGTTAGGCTCTCGTTGGTGTAGTGACCCGGTAGACCTCGACCTCTTCGGGCAGGCCCTTGAGGCGTTGTGGTCCAAGGCCTTCGAAGGTTAGGCCCGATCCGGCGGAGAGGTCCCGCACGGTCCGGCTGGTCAGCACTTCGCCGGGCCCTGCCATCGCACCGATGCGGGCTCCCGTATGCACTGCCAATCCGCTCCACTCCTCGCCGCGCCGCTCGCATTCCCCGATGTGTACACCAGCGCGGATACGCATACCACGGGTGCCAAGTGCCGGGACCATATCCAACGCGCATCGAGCTGCTTTGGTTGGTCCGTCGAAGAGGGCGAAGATCCCGTCGCCAGTGTGTTTGGCGCGTCGCCCCCCGTACTTCGACAGCAAGCGATCAACCACCTGATCGTGCACGTCGAGTTGAAGCCGCCACCGGGAATCACCTTGGCTGCTCAGTTGCTCAGTGGAGCCGACGATATCGGTGAATAGCACCGTAGCCAGCACACGTTCGCTCACTGGCGCATTTACCGGTCCGCACACGAAGCCGAGTGTCTCGGCGGCAAGGGCGCTGTCAAAAGCCGCGTGAGGTCCCGGCGGCAGTGCTCGGAACTCCGCGTTGGGCAGCTCGGCGGCCAATGCCTCGGCTGCTTCGACCGGGGCAACTTGATCGCCGGGTCGGGCGACGACGAGTGTGGTGGTCTGAACGGTCTGCAGAATGTCGCTTACGTCGATTGCGGCGAACGCCTTCATTAGCATCCCAGCCATGGCGGGGCTGGCGCTGGCTCGTTCGTACCGTCCGACCATGTCTCGTACGCCGGACGAGTCAGCGGCCTCGCCGAACAATGCATCCGCCGTTATGCCCTGGCCCCAATGCTCGTCGAAGGCCTCGACTCCATCTTGTTCCACAAACCCGGGTGGAAAGCCCCAGGGGAAGTCCGGCAGGTCCTGCGAGAACCGTGCGGCTGTCCCGTAGAGCACCATTGACCGGACCTGATCAGGGAATGTCGCGGCGAACAAAATGCTCATCGGGCCACCTTCGGATATACCGAGAAGTGCCGGACACTCGACTCCCACCGAGGCGAGGACGGCGTGAAGGTCGTCCATGCGTTCGTCGAGCGTCGGCACCCGATTGACCGGATCAGATAGTCCCGTGCCGCGTTTGTCCCACATGATCAGGCGGGTCTCCCGTGCCAGTCGTTCGACAAGGGGAGCGAACGGGTACGCCGGGTCATCGTAGAGGTCGACATTGCTCACCCAGCCCGGCACAAGCACAAGGGGGATGTCGCCGTCGCCCAGTACCCGGTAGGCAAGATGAACGTCGCCGTTGCGTGCGTAGCGAACTCCCGCTTCGCTCATCCTGAAGATTGTGGCATTTCGCAGATCCTCAGGTGGGCGAACTTCTGCCTGACCTGTGCGAGCGTCAGGATGCGCCAGACGGCAGTCCACACCGCGTCTGGGTCGCACTGGCACTCCCATCGCTCTGGGTTCTCCCGAGTCGGCGCGGGGTGCGGCTTGTGGCCTTGGCCACGATGGTGCACAGCCCATTCCTCCACGCCGTGCCGGTGGTCAGTCATGCGTTTGGTCGTCGGCGATCGGGGCCGTCCCGCGATCTCGGGCGGCGATCCTCTGGGCCTCCCGCGAGTAGTGGGAGTCATGCCACTGTTTCGCCGG
>DATIOT010000268.1:0-1962 GCA_035472875.1 Mycobacterium sp. | reverse complement strand
GATCAACGACTCGCTGGCACGGGTAGCGACGATGAAGGGCCATAACCCCAAGTGTGGACACTAACCCGCTGCACCATCGTTACCCTGGAGTCAGATAGACGGGCTAGAGAGGTGCAGCGATGGCAGGTGGTACCAAACGGTTACCGCGTGCTGTCCGCGAGCAGCAGATGCTCGACGCCGCCGTGCAGATGTTCTCGGTCAACGGCTACCACGAGACTTCGATGGACGCGATTGCCGCCGAGGCGCAGATCTCCAAGCCGATGCTGTACCTGTACTACGGCTCTAAAGAGGATCTGTTCGGCGCCTGCCTGACTCGCGAGTTGAGCCGGTTCATCGATGCGGTGCGCGCCGACATCGACTTCAAACAGAGCCCAAAAGACTTGCTGCGCAATGCCATCTTGTCGTTCCTGCGGTACATCGACGCCAACCGGGCGTCGTGGATCGTGATGTACACCCAGGCCACCAGCTCGCAGGCATTCGCCCAGACGGTGCGCGAGGGGCGCGAGCAGATCATCGAACTGGTCGCCGGGCTGATGCGCGCGGGTAGTCGCATCCCGCGGTCCGACACCGAGCACGAGATGATGGCCGTGGCGCTGGTCGGCGCCGGGGAGGCGATGGCCACCCGGATCACCATCGGCGACATCGACGTCGAAGAGGCCGCCCGGCTGATGATCGACCTGTTCTGGCACGGCTTGAGGGGAGCGCGCGAGGACCGCGAAGCCGCAGCCGAGGCGGGCGGCCCCAACGTCGCGGCCGGCTAGACATACATTCGTGCAGTGGCCCGCCGCAACGTCGACTTCTTTTGCGCGGTGGTCATCGTCGGATTGCTGGCCGGGATCGCCGGGCTGGCGACAACGGAAGTGCTGCGCTTCGTCGAGCACCTCACGTACCACTACACCTTCGGCACCGTGCTCGCGGGGATCACCGGCAGCAGTCCGGTTCGCCGCGCGGTGGGGCCGATGGTCGGCGGGGCGCTGGCGGCGGTCGGTTGGTGGATCCTGCGGCGCAGCACCGAGGTGCCATCGCTCGCGCAGACCATCGCGCGCCACGACCGGATACCGCGGTTGTCATGGAGCATCGACGCCATGCTGCAGGTGCTGCTGGTCGGCTCCGGGGCATCCCTTGGCCGGGAAGGAGCGCCACGCCAATTCGCAGCGGCCCTCGGCGATTTGGGCACCGGGTGGCTGAGGCGGCTGTCCAGCCGCGACCGCGAGATCTTGCTGGCATGTGCGACCGGGGCAGGGCTCGGTGCCGTCTACGCCGTTCCGGTGGCCGGTGCGCTGTTCGCGGTGCGGATCATGCTGGGCACCTGGCATCCGCGAGCGGTGGGTGCGGCGTTGATCACGTCAAGCCTGGCCGTCGCGATCGGCTCGGCCATCACCCGCGATCAACCCGAATTGGCCTGGCCCAGTGTGGAGTCGACGTATCTGCTGACCGCTCACGGGCTGGCATTGGCACCGGTAGCCGTGGTGGTGGGATTGGCGTTCAACCGCATCATGGCCGCGGCGCGACCGGCCAGCCTGATGCGGACCTGGGTGCTGATCCCCGCGCTCGCCGCCGCGGGTTTGGTGACGGGAATCTGCTCGCATTGGTGGCCCGAGTTGCCTGGCAACGGCCGAAGCATTTTGACCGTCAGCCTCGCCAGTGGGATGACGTTGTCTGCGGCGGCCACGATTCTGGTTTTGAAACCGCTGCTGACCGCGCTGTTCCTGCGCGCCGGCGGCGCCGGCGGAATGCTCACGCCGTCGCTGGCCACTGGCGCGGCAGCGGGGTCGGTACTGGTGCTGACGATCAATTGGGCGGCTGGGACGCACCTGCACGTGCCGGCGGTCTCGCTGGCCGGCGCCGCAGGGGTGCTCGCGGTGACCCAAGGCTCACCCATCTGGGCTTCGATCTTTGTCTGGGAACTCGCCCGACCCCCGATTTGGCTGTTTCCGGTTTTCCTGCTGACCGCGTGCGGCG
>DATIOT010000267.1:0-3856 GCA_035472875.1 Mycobacterium sp. | reverse complement strand
CGGCATCGGTGAAGACTCGCGCCACCCGGGTAGATGGTGGCTGGAAGATCAACGGGCAGAAGGTGTGGACCAGCGGGTCGCAGTACTGCGCGCGCGGCCTGGCCACCGTGCGGACCGACCCGGAGGCGCCCAAGCACGCCGGCATCACGACGGTGATCATCGACATGAAGGCGCCGGGAGTCGAGGTGCGTCCGTTGCGGCAAATCACCGGCAGCTCGGAGTTCAACGAGGTGTTCTTCAATGATGTGTTCGTCCCCGACGAGGACGTCGTCGGTGCGCCCAACTCCGGGTGGACGGTCGCGCGGGCGACGTTGGGCAACGAGCGGGTCACCATCGGCGGCAGCGGGTCGTTCTACGAGGGTTTGGCGGCGAAACTAGTGGAACTGGCTCAGCGCCGGGCAGATCGGTTGGCGGGTGCGGCAGTTCGGGTCGGGTACTACCTCGCCGAGGATCACGCGCTGCGGCTGCTGAACTTGCGCCGCGCCGCGCGCAGCGTCGAAGGAGCGGGCCCCGGTCCGGAAGGCAACGTCACCAAACTCATGCTGGCCGAGCACATGATTGAGGGCGGCGCGATCTCGGCGGCGTTGCTGGGACCCGAGATCGCGCTGCTCGACGGGCCGGGTGCGGTGGTGGGCCGGATGATGATGGGGGCCCGCGGCATGGCGATCGCCGGCGGCACTTCGGAAGTCACCCGAAACCAGCTCGCCGAGCGGATTCCCGGCATGCCACGCGACCCGCTGATCAACTAGCAGGGGCCCGCTCATCACCTTGGCGGCGCGAACAGCGGCGCGCCACCGGCGCCTTCCTCCGATCGAATTTCGACGGGCATTCCGCACTTCACTGAATCCGGTTCGCAGTCAACGATGTTGGCGGCCACCCGTAAGCCGCTTTGCTCGGCGAGCTCGATGATGGCGATCACGTAGGGGACCGGGATCTCCGGGTTATACGGGTGATAGTTGACCGTGTAGGTGAAAACTGTGCCGTGTCCGGAAACTGGACGCGCGACCAGTGGGCTGCCACACTCGCGGCATTCACCGGTCGCGGGATGCACCCACCGCGCGCATTCGTCGCAATGTTCGATGAGCAGCTGGGACATCGGCTCGGCTGACACGACCAATAGAGTACACTCTATTGGTCCAGTGCGTGTGGCGGGTGGGGTCTTACAGGCGGTGCAAATGACGTATTTCGAGAAAGACGCGATCTTGTCCGGTATTGGCATCTCGCGAATCGGACGTCGCACCGGCATTCCCGGGTTCGAGCTGACGATGGAGGCGGTGCGGGCCGCCATCGAGGACGCCGGCCTGGGCGTTAGCGACATCGACGGGATCGCGACCCTGGGCGACACTCCGGCCGAAGAGGTCTCCGCCGCACTGCAGATCGACGCGGCGGACTGCGGAACCGGATTCGGCACCGGTGGCCTGCTGAGTCCGGTGATGTCGGCGTGCCGCGCAGTCGCCGAGCGACGCGTCCGCCATGTGGTGGTCTACCGCACGATCCAAATGCTGGGCGGCACGGTCCCGGTCAAAAAGGAAGAGAATGCGCCCGCCGCGCCACTTGCGCGCATGTTCTCCACGCCCGAGGGCAGCGCGCGGCCCGCTGTCGGTGCGATGGACGATGTCAACGATCTGGTTGCGGCCCAGGCTTACTCCGCCGCAAACTGGCTGGCGCTGAATTGTCGTCGGCACATGGAATTGTACGGAACCACCAAAGAGCAGTTGGGTTGGCTGGCCCTCAACGGCAGGCGCAACGCCGCGTTGAATCCCCTTGCGGTCTACCGCGAACCGATGACAATGGCTGACTACTTGGGCGCGCGGCTGGTGTCGACACCGTTTGGGCTGCTGGACTGCGATGTCCCCATAGATGGCTCCATTGCGGTGGTGGTATCGAACGCGGAGTACGCCCGCGACTGCCCGCACCGTGCGGTGGCGGTGGAGGCGATCGGCGGATCCGACGGTGCGGGCGGCTGGTTCCACCGCGACGACTACCCCAAGATGGCTATGTCGGATGCGGCCGCTCAGATGTGGTCGCGGACGGAGCTGAAGCCCGCCGACCTCGACGTCGCCGAGTTATACGACGGTTTCACATTTCTCACCCTCGCGTGGTTGGAAGCGCTGGGGATATGCGGTGACGGCGAGTCCGGCCCGTTCGTCGAGGGCGGCGCGCGGATCGCCCCCGATGGTGTGTTGCCGTTGAACACCTACGGCGGTCAACTCTCGGCAGGGCGCATGCATGGCTATTGGGCGCTGCATGAAGGCTGCCTGCAGTTACGTGGCGAAGCAGGGGAGCGGCAGGTGTCGCAGCGCCCAGAGATCGCCGTGGTTTCCGTGGGCGGTGGCCCTGTCGCGGGATGCATGTTGCTCACATGTTGAGACAGCTTGTGGGAGCGCTTAATCGAGCCTGAAATGAGCACTCGATGAACTCCGGGCCGGGGCCCGGAACAGCGGATAAATTAGCTTCGACGATTGCGCGCCGCATCGAGGCCGATATCGTTCGCCGCGGCTGGCCCATCGGTGAATCTCTGGGCTCCGAACATGCTCTACAACAACGCTTTTGCGTGAGTCGATCGGTGCTACGGGAGGCCGTTCGGCTCGTCGAGCATCATCAGGTCGCGCGGATGCGCCGTGGACCCAACGGCGGGCTGCTCGTTTGTGAGCCAGATGCGGGCCCCGCGACCCGCGCCATCGTCATCTACCTCGAGTACCTGGGCACGACGCAGTCCGACTTGCTGAACGCGCGCCTGGTGCTCGAGCCCTTGGCGGCCTCTCTTGCCGCGGAGCGGATCGACGAAGCCGGCATTGACCGGCTACGGGCGGTTCTGCGCGCCGAGGAGCGCTGGCGGCCAGGTCTACCGGCACCGCGGGACGAATTCCACATCGCGCTTGCAGAGCAATCGAAAAACCCCGTCCTGCAACTGTTTATCGACGTCTTGATGAGGCTCACCACGCGATACGCTCTGCAGTCGCGGACCGACTCGGCTAGCGAGGCCGTTGAGGCGATCGACCATATGCATAGCGACCACTTCGAAATCGTTGCCGCTGTTACCGCGGGCGATCCTGCGCGAGCCAAGACGCTCAGCGAGCGACACGTGGAAGCGGTGACCGCTTGGTTGCAGCGCCATCACCCCGGCGACGATGTCAGCGGAAAAGACCTGCAGAGCAGCCGGGCACGCCGGCGGCGGCTCAACTTCGAGGCGCCCCGTGGCAAGTTAGCTGAGGTGCTTGCGGCCAACATCGGCGACGATATCGCCGCTAGCGGCTGGCAGGTCGGTTCGGTCTTCGGAACCGAGACGGCGCTGCTGGAACGTTACCGGGTGAGCCGCGCGGTGTTGCGCGAAGCGGTGCGGCTGCTCGAATATCACTCGGTCGCGCAAATGCGCCGCGGACCCGGTGGCGGGCTCGTCGTCACAAAGCCCCAAGCGCAAGCCAGCATTGACACCATCGCGCTCTACCTGCAGTACCGCAAGCCGAGCCGCGAAGACTTGCGCTGTGTCCGCGACGCCATTGAGATCGACAATGTCGCCAAAGTGGTCAAGCGGCGCACCGAATCCAAGGTGGCGGCTTTCCTCGATAGTCGCCGACCCGCGTTCCGCGACAACCTTCAAACCACTGACGACGTCCGCAAGGCCATGGCCGAGGAATTTCGGTTCCACGTCGGACTGGCGCAACTGGCCGGCAACGCGTTGCTGGACCTGTTCCTGCGGATCATCGTCGAGCTGTTCCGCCGGCACTGGTCCAGCACCGGGCAGGCGCTGCCGACCTGGGCCGACGTCGTCGCCGTTGAACATGCTCACCTACGGATTCTCGAGGCGATAACGGCCGGCGACGATAGCCTGGCCCGCTACCGCATCCGTCGTCAT
>DATIOT010000266.1:0-3967 GCA_035472875.1 Mycobacterium sp. | reverse complement strand
GCGGGTTCCGGTACCGCAGCCGCGGCCGCCCGTGGTCAAGCCGGGAATGGTCCCGGTCAGCGACACCGCCGAGACGCCCAGCGCCGGCGGGATGGCGGCCGTGCTGGGGGCTGCGGCGGCCGATCCCAACCTGGGCAGGCTGGGCGCCCGGGTCACCGACGCCCTGACCGCCAAAGAGCTCTGGCAGGTGGCCGACGACGTGCCGCTGGTACCGGCATCGACCAACAAGGTGCTGACCGCGGCGGCGGCGCTGCTGACACTGGATCGTCAGGCCCGGATCAGCACGCGTGTGGTGGCCGGTAGCCAGAACCCACAGGGGCCTGTCGTGCTGGTGGGTGCTGGAGATCCGACGCTGTCGGCTGCGCCGCCCGACGTGCCCACCTGGTACCCGGGTGCACCGCGCATCAGCGACCTCGTCGAACAGATTCGTCGTGGCGGCGTGACGCCGACGGCCGTGCAGGTGGACACCTCGGCGTTCAGCGGTCCGACGATTGCGCAGGGCTGGGATCCGGCTGACGTCGACAACGGCGACATCGCGCCGATCGAATCCGCCATGATCGACGCCGGACGTATCCAGCCCAGCACTGTCAACTCAAGGCGGTCCCGAACCCCGGCGCTGGATGCCGGGCGGGAGCTGGCCAAGGCCCTGGGCCTGGATCCCGCTGCGGTGACGATCGCCTCCGCGCCGTCCGGGGCGCGACAGTTGGCCGTGGTGCAATCGGCGCCGTTGGTCCAGCGGCTATCGCAGATGATGAACCCGTCCGACAATGTGATGGCCGAATGCATCGCCCGTGAGGTGGCGGCCGCGATCAACCGGCCGCGAAGCTTCGCCGGCGCAGTCGATGCAGTGACCAACCGATTGAGCACCGCACACGTCGACACCACAGGGGCTGCGCTAATGGATTCAAGCGGGCTTTCGGTCGACGACCGGTTGACGGCGAAGACGCTCGACGGCACGATGCAGGCGGCCGCGGGGCCTGACCAGCCGGCGTTGCGGGCGCTGCTGGATCTGCTTCCGATCGCCGGCGGCAGCGGGACGCTGGCCGACCGCTTTCTCGACGCGGCCACCAACCAAGGCCCAGCTGGCTGGTTGCGGGCAAAGACCGGCTCATTGACTGACATCAATGCCTTGGTCGGGGTTGTCACCGACCGCAGCGGACGGGTGCTGACGTTCGCGTTTCTTTCCAACGCCGCCGGCCCCAACGGTCGAAACGTGATGGACGCCCTGGCCACCAAGCTGTGGACATGCGGGTGCGCATGACCCCACCGTCTGATTTGACCCTTGGCACCGCTGTCGACTGGCAATTCGCGGCCACCGTCGGCGCTCGCTTGGCCCGGCCGGGTCCGCCGTCGAGCGATTACACCCGCCGCCAGGTGATCGAAGAGCTCACTAGTGCGGCCGCGAAAGCCGAACCGCCGGTCCGCGACGTCACGGGCCTGGTCGGCAACGGAGTGATGCCCACGGCCCGCGTCGTCGACCGCCCGGAGTGGGTTCGCGCGGCGGCCGAGTCGATGCGGGTGATGATGAACGGAACCGAAAAGCCACGGGGGGTTCTCACCGGTCGGATCACGGGTGCGCAGACGGGCGCCGTGCTGGCGTTCGTGGCCTCCGGGATCCTCGGTCAATACGACCCGTTCGCAGCCGGCAAAGAGGGCTGCTTGCTGCTGGTATACCCGAACGTCATTGGTATCGAGCGTCAGCTGCGGGTCCAGCCCTCCGATTTCCGGTTGTGGGTATGCCTGCATGAGGTGACCCACCGAGTGCAGTTCACTGCCAACCCGTGGTTGTCCGAGTACATGTCGCAGGCGCTGGGGCTGTTGACCCGGGACGCCGGTGAAGACATCGGGCAGATGGCGAGCCGGCTTGCCGACTTCGTCCGCAACCGCGGCGTCGGGGAGTCCGACGGTAGCTCGTCGGGGATTCTCGGCCTGGTACGCGCCGTTCAGTCCGAGCCGCAGCGCCAAGCCTTGGATCAGCTGCTAGTGCTCGGCACGCTGCTAGAGGGCCACGCCGACCACGTAATGGATGCAGTCGGGCCGGTGGTGGTGCCGTCGGTGACGACTATCCGCCGTCGGTTCGACGAGCGTCGCCATCGCAAGCAACCGCCGCTGCAGCGCCTGCTGCGCGCAATCCTGGGCATCGACGCCAAGCTCAGCCAATACACCCGCGGCAAGGCGTTCGTCGATCACGTGGTGGGCCGGGTCGGAATGGAGCGGTTCAACACCATCTGGTCGGGCCCCGACACGCTGCCGCTGCCCACCGAGATCGAAGATCCCCAGCGATGGATCGACAGGGTGCTGTAGGACAGCTGCGCGCGGCTGTCGAGGCGTTCGCCGAGGCTTACCTGGTCACCGAGGACCAATGGTGCGTCGCGCTATCGGGCGGCCCGGACTCCTTGGCGCTCACCGCCGTCGCGGCCCCGCTGCGGCCCACTACCGCGCTGATCGTGGATCATGGCCTGCAGCCTGGTTCGGCCGCCGTCGCCGAAACCGCCCGAACGCAAGCTGTTGCGTTGGGATGTGTTGACGCACAAGTGCTTTGCGTGAACGTTGGTAACGACGGCGGTCCGGAGGCGGCGGCGCGGACCGCCCGCTACGCCGCGTTGGGCGCGTACCGCGACGGGCCGGTGCTGTTGGCCCACACGCTCGACGATCAAGCCGAGACGGTGCTGCTGGGCCTGGGTCGCGGCTCCGGGGCGCGCTCGATCGCCGGGATGCGCCCGCATGATCCGCCGTGGTGCCGACCGCTGTTGGGTGTGCGGCGTGCCGTGACGCATGCCGCGTGCCGGGAACTGGGCCTGACCGCGTGGCAGGACCCGCACAACACCGACCGCCACTTCACCCGAACTCGGTTGCGCCTCGAGGTGCTGCCCCTGCTGGAGGACGTGCTGGGCGGCGGGGTGGCCGAGGCGCTGGCCCGCACCGCGACCGCGTTGCGCGAGGACAACGAGCTGATCGACTCGCTCGCCGCACAGGCACTGCCCGAGGTGACGGCGGGCCGCGGGCTACAGACCCGGGCTCTGGCCGCGTTGCCGGACCCGGTTCGACGCCGGGTGATCCGCGGCTGGCTACTGACCGGCGGTGCGACCGGACTGACCGACAAGCAGATCCGCGGCGTCGACAAGCTGGTGACCGCCTGGCGCGGGCAGGGCGGGGTGGCGGTCGGGTCCCCGTTGCGGGGTGAGCGCTTGATCGCGGGGCGACACGACGGCGTGCTCACATTGCGACGCGAGCCGGTTTGAATCGGGGTTGCCATTGGTTGTTCGCCCGCTGGCGTGGCACGCTGTGGGCGTGGCCCAGATCCCGTCGGCGATCACCCCCGCTCAGCCCGTGGACCTGTACCCGGGGGATATCAAGTCGGTGCTGCTCACCGCTGAGCAGATTCAGGCCCGCATCGCCGAGCTCGGCGGGCAAATCGGCAACGACTACCGCGACCTTGCCACTGAGACTGGTCAGGATCTGCTGTTGATCACGGTGCTCAAGGGTGCCGTGATCTTCGTCACCGATCTGGCCCGCGCGATTCCGGTGCCGACGCAGTTCGAATTCATGGCAGTCAGCTCCTATGGGTCCTCGACATCGTCGTCGGGTGTAGTGCGGATCCTCAAGGACCTGGACCGCGATATCAACGATCGTGACGTCCTGATCGTCGAGGACGTCGTCGACTCTGGCCTGACCTTGTCGTGGCTGTCGCGGAACCTCAGCACCCGTCGTCCGCGCTCGCTGCGGGTGTGCACGCTGCTGCGTAAGCCCGACGCGATGAGAGCGAACGTCCATATCGCCTACGTGGGTTTCGATATTCCCAACGAGTTCGTGGTGGGCTACGGCCTGGATTACGACGAGCGATACCGCGACCTGTCGTATATCGGGACGCTCGACCCCAGGGTCTACCAGCAGTAGACGCGCCTCAATTCAGCTCCCACACCGCGGTCACCGAGAAACTAACCTCCTGCTGGCCGGGCTCCAGCGG
>DATIOT010000265.1:0-1573 GCA_035472875.1 Mycobacterium sp. | reverse complement strand
CGGCGGTACACATCAGCGCGGTGATCCGCGGATTCGCCTCCAGCGCAACCCTGGCGGCATCGCCACCGGATGCCGGTGTGTGCTCATAGCTTTCCACCACGGTCAACGATTCCGGGTCGACGCCCGCCGCGGCCATCGCATCGCGGACACCGTGGATGCGTTCGCTCTGCACGTGAAACGTCGACTCGCGGAGGCGTTGGGAATCGGCCAGGCCCTGGCTGGTCCTGCCGCGGTCGCGGCGCAGCCGCATCGTCAGCAGCCCGATCTCCCGGTGGCCCAAACCGAGCACATAATCGCCGAGCTTGCGCATCGCGCCGCGGTCGTCGATGCCCACCGACGACGCACCGGGCACCTCTTTGGGCTGGTCGACCACCACCAGCGGCAGCCGCCGTTGCAGCACGACCTGCAGGTAAGGGTCGTCGCGGGCCGCTGAGTAGACCACGAATCCGTCTACCCCGGCCGAGAGCACCGATGCCGTCCCGTCCGCCACGCTGCGGCTCGGGCCGACGGCCACCAGCATCAGTCCCTGCCCCAGCTCTTCGCATGACTGAGCAAGTCCCGCAACGAAATCCAGCGCCGCGGGGTCGCTGAACGAATACGTGAGCGGTTCGGTGATCATCAGGCCCACGGCCCCGGCCCGGCGAGTACGCAACGATCGCGCGACCGGGTCGGGACCGGCATAGCCGATGCGCTTGGCCGTGGCGAGCACTCGTTCGCGCAGCTCGGGAGAGAGTTGATCGGGCCGGTTGTACGCATTCGAGATGGTGGTGCGCGACACCTTGAGCTCAGCCGCCAACGACGCCAGGGTCGCCCGCCGTCGCGGCGTGGGGCTCATGCGGTGAGGCTACCTGGCGTTCCCGGCGGATTGCGTGCTGATTGCCGTCCTAAGCTAGCAAGCGTGGCCTCTATCGACCTCAATGCCGACCTGGGCGAGGGCTTCGGTGTCTGGCAGCTCGGCGACGACGACGCCATGCTCGGCATAGTTACCAGCGCCAACGTGGCCTGCGGTTTCCATGCCGGCGATCCGGCCGGGCTGCTGCGGGTGTGCCGGCTGGCCGCCGAGCGCCGTGTACGCATCGGCGCCCAGGTCAGCTATCGGGATATGGCCGGGTTCGGCAGGCGGTTCATCGACGTCACCCCGGAGGATCTGTTGGCCGACGTCGTGTATCAGATCGGCGCGTTGCAAGGGCTCGCGCAGGCCGCCGGTTCGGCGGTGTCTTACGTCAAACCCCATGGCGCGCTGTACAACACGATCGTGACCAACCGCGAGCAGGCGGCGGCCGTCGCACAGGCGGTGCAGACTGTCGACGCCGGCCTGCCGGTGCTCGGGCTGGCCGGTTCGGTGTTCTTCGAAGAAGCGCAGAGCCGTGACCTGCGCACCGTGCCGGAGGCATTCGCCGATCGCGCCAACCAGCCGGACGGTCAGCTGGTGTCCCGTCGGGAGCCCGACGCGGTACTGCAGGATCCCGGCGCCATCGCTGAACGGGTGGTGGCCATGGTGACCACGGGACACGTGACGGCTGCCGACGGGTCCGCGCTCGATGTGCATGTGAAATCGGTTTGTGTGCACGGT
>DATIOT010000264.1:0-9767 GCA_035472875.1 Mycobacterium sp. | reverse complement strand
CCGCTCCTACCTACCGCCGGTCGGGATCGGTGAGGTCATGCGGTCGCTGGACATCGCCACCGTCGTCGAATCCACCCATCCGGACTTCTCGGTCGGAGACACCGTCAGCGGCCAGTTCGGCGTCACCGAATACGCGATCAGCGACGGCATCGACGTCCAGAAAGTCGATCTCGGCGTCGCACCGGCCGCCACCTGGCTCGGCGCCCTCGGAATGCCAGGAATGACAGCCTATTTCGGGCTCCTCGAGGTCGGCAAACTGCGCGCCGGCGAAACGGTGGTGATTTCGGCGGCCGCCGGAGCCGTCGGCAGCGTCGCCGGTCAGATCGCGAAAGCCGTGGGAGCGACGGTGATCGGGATTGCCGGCGGCCCGAAGAAATGCGCCACCCTGACCGAAGAACTCGGCTTCGACGCGGCCATCGACTATCGCGGCGAAGATGTGCTGCGGCGGCTTCGCCGGCTGGCACCGAAAGGAATCGACGTGTACTTCGACAATGTCGGCGGCGATATCCTCGATGCCGCGCTGGCCAACCTGCGACACGGCGCTAGAGTTGTTCTCTGCGGCGCGATTTCGTCCTACAACGAAGCGGAACTGCCCCCTGGGCCCTCACGTTACCTGTCGTTGTTGATCTTCCGGGCCTCGATGACGGGGTTCGTTGTACTCGATTACACCGATCACTACGGCGAGGCCGTTACGCAGATCTCGCAATGGCTGGCTGAGGGCAAGCTTAAGGCCCGAGAACATGTGGTCGACGGTGGTGTCGCTAAGTTCGGCGAAACCCTGAACATGCTGTTCACCGGTGCGAACACCGGAAAGCTTGTGCTCGCGATATGAGCAGCGTGTCCGAAAAGAGAAGTGAGGTATTCCGTATGAGGACCGATTTGTTCGACCTGAACGGCAAGGTCGCGGTGGTGACCGGCGGCGGTCGCGGCATCGGCATGATGATCGCCAAGGGTCTGCTCACCGCGGGCGCCAAGAAGGTCTATCTTTCCAGCCGCAAAGCAGACGAGCTCGAGGCCGCGGTGGACGGGCTGGCCACGTTCGGCGAAGTCGAAGCGATACCAGCCGATCTCGGCACTTCCCAGGGGGTCGACACGCTGGCCCGCGAACTCACCGAACGCGAAACCGTGGTACATGCCTTGTTCAATAACGCGGGCGCGAACTGGGGAGCTCCCTTCGAAGACTTTCCCGAGTCGGGCTTCGACAAGGTGTACGCGGTGAATGTGAAGGGCGTTTTCCTGTTGACCCGGGCGCTGCTTCCACAGCTGAAAGCGGGATCGACACCGGAGGACCCGGCGCGGGTGATCAACACCGGCAGTGTCGACGGGCTCCGGCCGCCGGCCCGTGGGATGAACAACTTTTCCTACAGCGCCAGCAAGGCCGCCGTTCATATGCTGACCCGACACATGGCCGGCGAGCTCGCACCCGAGGTGCTGGTAAATGCAATCGCGCCAGGGCTTTTCGAGTCGAAGATGACGGCCACCCTGCTTACCGCGGGAGCCGACGCTGTGGGCCAGCAGCTGCCGTTGAAGCGAATCGGCCGCCCCGACGACATCGCGGGAATCGCGGTATTCCTTGCCAGCAGGGCCAGTTCCTGCATCACCGGCGCCATCATCCCGGTCGACGGCGGCCACAGCACCATCCGCTGACGAAACCTCAACCCCACCAAATAACAACCAAAGTTAGGAAACAATCATGACAACCAACCAGACAATCACCGTGGAACGCGATGGGCACATCCTGCTGATCGGGCTGAACCGGCCCGAAAAGCGCAACGCCGTCAACACCGAAATGCTCAACGAACTGTCGCTGGCCTACGGACTACTGGAGTCCGACGACGAACTGCGCGCGGGCGTCCTATTCGGCCATGGCGACCACTTCACCGGCGGTCTGGACATGGTGGACGTCGGGCCCGGCATCGTCGGCGGCACCGTCGGCTTTCCCGAAGGCGGCAGGGATCCGTGGCGGCTGGACTACAACTGGACCAAACCCGTTGTCGCAGTGGCTCAAGGCTGGTGCATGACCCTCGGGATCGAGTTGCTGCTGGCCGCCGACATCCGCGTCGTCGCGCAAACCACCCGATTCAGCCAACTCGAGATTCGCCGTGGCATCTACCCATTCGGCGGGGCCACGCTGCGGTTCTGGCGCGAGGCAGGTTGGGGCAACGCCATGCGCTGGATATTGACCGGCGACGAGTTCGACGCGCGCGAAGCCTTCCGCATCGGCCTGGTCCAGGAACTCACCCCGGACGGCGCGACCGCCCTGCAGCGAGCGACCGCCATCGCCCACAGCATCGCCGAAGACTCAGCGCCCCTCGGTGCGCGAACCCTGCTCGCCTCCGCGCACCGCGCACGCGACGAAGGCAACCCTGTCGCCGCGCCGCAACTGATCCCCGACGTCGCCAAACTCTTCCAAACCGCCGACGGCGCCGAGGGCATCCAGTCGTTCATCGAACGGCGCAAAGCCGTTTTCACCGGAAAGTAGCGCCGCATGCTTGCCACCGACACGGGCTACGAACTGTTCGGGCTACCGACCGAGATCGCCGAGGCCCGTGCCTGGGCACACGATTTCGCGGTGCGCTACATCCGGCCGGTAGCGGCCGAATACGACGAGAAAGAGCAGACCCCTTGGCCGGTCCTGCAGGACGCAGCTCGCGCCGGTCTCTACACCGCCGACTTCGCGCGCCAAATGCAGCAAGACCCCTCCGGCCTGCTACTGCCAGTGGTTTCCGAGGAAATCTATTGGGGCGACGGCGGTATGGGCCAAGCGCTGCTCGGTACCTTCCTGCCGGTGTGGGCCCTGTTCGGCGCGGGCACCCCCGAGCAGATCGACACCTGGCTGCCCGCTTTCTTCGGCACACCGGAAGATCCCGCGGTCGGTGCGCTGTGCGCGAGTGAGCCCGAAGCCGGCAGCGATGCCGCCGCCATCCGTACCCGGGCGGACTTCGATGAAGCCTCCGGTGAATGGGTGCTCAACGGCACGAAAACGTGGGCGACCAACGGTGGTATCGCCGCCGTGCACGTCGTCTCCGCCACGGTCGATCGCGAGCTGGGCGCCCGGGGGCACGCGATGTTCCTGATCCCGCCCGCAACAGCTGGACTGAGCCAGGGTCAAAAGTTCCACAAACACGGACTGCGCGCCTCCCACACCGCGGAAGTTGTCCTCGAAAACGTGCGTATCCCAGCGGAACTCGTCCTCGGTGGGAAGGCCGCCCTCGACGAACGGATCGCCGCCGCCCGGGAAGGCCGCCGCATGCGGGTGCCCGCCGCCATGGCCGCCTTCGAAGCGACCCGCCCCGCCGTCGCGGCTTCGGCGGTCGGTGTCGCCCGCGCCGCCTACGAATACGCGCTCGACTACGCCAAGACCCGCAAGCAATTCGGCCGAGCAATCATCGAAAACCAGGGGATCTCGTTCGCGCTTGCCGACATGGCGACCGAAATCGACGCCGCTCGCTTGCTGGCGTGGCGCGCCTCCAACCTCATCGCCCGAGGCAAACCACTGCGCGGCGCCGAGGGCAGCATGGCCAAACTCAAAGCAGGTGAAGTCGCGGTCCGAGCCACCGAGCAAGCGATCCAGATCCTCGGTGGCAACGGCTACACCCGCGACTATCCCGTCGAGCGGTGGGCCCGCGACGCCAAGATCTTCACCATCTTCGAAGGCACCAGCGAGATCCAGCGAATCCTTATCGCACGCGCGATATCCGGCCTCAGGATCGGATGATGAGCGCGACCTCTTTCGTTTCAGGCGTAACGAAGTCATATTCGCTGATGCGCCATAACATGTCAGGCCGAAAGCTGGTTATCACCGGAGCAGCACGTGGCATCGGGGAAAAGGTGGCACGTCTTGCCGCCGCCCGAGGCGCTCACGTGGCCCTGATCGGGCTCGAGCCCGATCGGTTGCGTGCCCTCGCCGATGACCTCGGCCATGCCACGTCTTGGTGGGAAGCCGATGTACGCGACGGGACCGCTTTGCGTTCGGCGATTGATGGTTGTGCCGAGACCATGGATGGCATCGACTTCGTCGTTGCCAATGCTGGGATTGTGGCCTACGGGTCGGTGCAGCAAGTCGACGAGGCGTCGTTCGAGCGAGTCCTGGACGTCAACCTGAACGGGGTTTTCCGCACCCTCAAGTACGTGACGCCTCATCTGGAGCGCAGTCGAGGCCACGCGATGGTGGTGGCGTCGGCGCTGTCCTTCGCACCGCTGGCCGGGCTGGCCTGCTACGGCGCAAGCAAGGCCGGAGTCGAAATGCTCGCCCTTGCCTACCGCCAGGAGGTGGCGCACCTCGGCATCACCGTCGGCCTTGTACATCCCTCGTGGACCGACACGGACCTCGTCCGAGGCGCCGAGGCGGACATTCCGTCATTCATGGGGCTGCGCGGACGGCTGCCGTATCCGGGCAACGTGACCACGAGCGTCGACCAGGCGGCCGCCGCGATCGTCAAAGGACTCACGCGCCGGCGCAGTCGCGTATACGTCCCGCGTGCAGTCGTGGTGGCCAACTGGGCTAAGGCGGCGCTGAATTCGCCGGTCGCATGGCCGTGGATGAGGCGTTTTGCGGATCAGGTGGTTCCGACCCTCGAGGGCGAGGTCGCGGCATTGGGAAGGAACGACCAACTCGCGCCCGCCGCCGAGAACCGTTCGCCCTCAAAGTGTCCGAGCAACGCCGCGCCGATTGACCCGTCGCGACAGCGCCCTGTGACGTGATTCGGACCACGCTCCTCAGTCTTGCGTGCAGAATATAACAAAGTTATAGTAGGCATTGGTGCCGGGGACGGCACGCAGGCCGAGCCACATCCGGTGCCCTCAAGCCGGATATCTCATGAAAGTGAAGAGACATGAAGGCATTCGTCGTCGCGCAGTACGGCAAGGACGGCATCCGTGCCGCCGAGGTGGACGAACCGAATGTCGGCACCAGTGACGTCCTGGTCAAGGTGAGCGCGGCCAGCATCAACCCACTGGACAAGATGGTCCGCAACGGTGAATTCAAGCAGCTCCTGAAGTACAAGACCCCCTTCGTGCTCGGCCACGATGTCGCCGGAGTGGTGACCCAGGTCGGTGCCGGCGTCCGCGATTTCAACGTCGGCGACGAGGTGTACGCCCGCCCCCGCGACCTGCGCATCGGGACCTTCGCCGAGTACATCGCGATCGACCGGAACGACATCGCCCGCAAGCCGGCCTCGCTCTCATTGCACGAGGCCGCCGCGGTCCCCTTGGTCGCGTTGGCCGCCTGGCAGATCCTGGTCGAGAAGGCTCAGGTCAAGCCCGGGCAGAAGGTCCTCGTCCACACCGGCGCCGGAGGTCTCGGGTCCACCGTAATCCAGCTCGCCAAGCACCTCGGGGCACAGGTGGCCACCACCGCCCACGGCGCCAGCGAGGACCTCGTCCGCGACCTCGGAGCCGACGTCGTCGTCGACTACACCAAGCAGGACTTCTCCCAGATCCTCTCCGGCTACGACCTCGTGCTGGACGCGCTCGGCGGCGAGAACCTCATGAAGTCGCTCACCGTGCTCAAGCCCGGAGGCCTGGCGATCGGCGTCACTGGCCCACCCGACGCAGAATTCGCCGAACAGCTCGGCGCCCCGAAGCTCTTCAAGTTCGTCATGTCATTCCTGAGCCGCAAGGTCCGCAGGGCCGCGACGAAACTCGGTGTGCGCTACTCGTTCTTCTTCATGCGGGCCAGTGGTGCACAGCTCCGCGAGCTCGCCGCCCTTTACGACGCGGGCCACCTCCGTCCGGTCATCGACTCAACCTTCGCGTTCGACCGGACCCTCGAAGCGCTCGCCTACGTCGAGAGCGGCAAGGTCAAGGCCGGGAAGGTCGTCGTCACGCTCGACTGATGGTGTTCGCCACGCCGGACTGGCGTTGCAGCGCGCCGCCAGAGCAGCCGACGGGCGGGCTTCTGATGATCACGACCGAACCGCTGGCTGGCCGGCGAAGGTATCCGTTGACCTGACGGGTTCGGCCGCAACGGACTGGGCGCCGACCAGTCGCGCTTGGTCACCGGGCACGACCCGATCGCACCGCTGCACTCTTGTCTTAGGTAAACCGGTTGGTGTACCTGGCGAATACGGTCGACTCGGCGACTCATCTGCGGCCGCGGGGACGCGGAGCCCATGTGCGCATCGAGCCGGCACCCGGACCATCGCGCCACGTGGCCTATTGCACATTCTCTATAATGAAGTTATAGTCGCATCATGCGTCGCAACCTTTCCGGCCGAAAGTTGGTTATCACCGGAGCCGCTCGTGGCATCGGGGAAAAGGTGGCACGTCTTGCCGCCGCCCGAGGTGCTCGCTTGGCACTGATCGGACTCGAGCCCGATCGCTTACGCGCCCTCGCCGATGACCTGGGCCCCACCGCCTCCTGGCGGGAGGCCGACGTGCGCGATGGCACCGCGTTGCGGACGGCGATCGATGATTGCGCCAAGGTCATGGGTGGCATCGACATCATCGTCGCCAATGCCGGGGTCGCGGCCTACGGGACCGTGCGGCAAGCCGATGAGGCGTCGTTCGAGCGAGTCCTGGACATCAACCTCAACGGCGTCTTCCGCACCCTCAAGTACGCGACACCCCATCTGCAGCGCAGTCGCGGCCACGCGATGGTGGTGGCGTCGGCGATATCCTTCACACCGCTGGCCGGGCTGGCCTCATACGCCGCAAGCAAGGCCGGAGTCGAGATGCTCGCCCTGGCCTACCGCCAAGAGGTGGCGCACCTCGGTGTCACGGTCGGCCTGGTCCATCCCTCGTGGATCGATACCGACCTCGTCCGAAGCATCGAGGCCGACCTGCCCTCATTCCAGGAGCTGCGCGGACGGCTGCCGTATCCGGGCAACGTCACCACCAGCGTCGACCGGGCCGCCGCCGCGATCGTCAACGGACTCGTGCGCCGGCGCAGCCGCGTGTATGTCCCGCGTGCAGTCGTGGTGGCCAACTGGGCGAAGGCGGCCCTGAACTCACCGGCCGCATGGCCCTGGATGAGGCGCTTCGCGGCGCAGGTGACACCGGCCTTCGAGCGCGAAGTCGCGGCGTTGGGCAGGCACGACCAACTGGTGCCGGGCGCCGAAAACCGCTCGCCCTCAATCCCTTCGGTCAACGCGACGCCGGTCGAACGCGTCTAACCCACATCCGCCGAATGCGCAAGAAACCTGGGATGCACATTGACAAGCACTAATTTTGACTACGACTGGCTGGTGATCGGATCGGGCTTCGGGGGCAGCGTCTCGGCGCTGCGTCTCTCGGAGAAAGGTTACCGCGTTGGGGTGCTTGAACGTGGCCGACGGTATGGCGACGAAGACCTGCCCACATCGGCCTGGCAGTCCGACAAATATACCTGGGCGCCGGCGCTGGGCAAGTTGGGCATCATGCGAATGTCGTTGTTCCGTCACGTCTTTTTCCCTTCTCAGAGCGGCGTCGGCGGCGGCAGCCTGGTGTACGGCGGCGTGTTGTATCGCGCCAAGCGTGAATTCTTCGACGGTGCACAGTGGCGCGCACTGGGCAACGGGGATGAGCTTCTGCGGCCGCACTATGACACCGCCGAGCGGATGCTCGGGGTGGCCACTGTTCCCTTCGATTCCGTTCATCAGCAATGGATCCGGGAGATGGGGCGCCACTTCGGAACCGAAGGCACGGTCACCCGCGCACCGACCGGGGTGTTCTTTGGGGAGCCGGGCAAGACGGTCGCCGATCCATTCTTCGGCGGTGAAGGCCCCGACCGCACCGGCTGTATACGCTGTGGCGCCTGCATGGTGGGCTGCCGCACCGGTGCCGTGAACTCACTGACAAAGAATTACCTGTGGTTCGCCGAAAAACGCGGCGTGCAGATCCTGCCGGAACGCCAGGTCGTCGACGTGACCCCGCTGGGCGCGGCCGACGGCAGCGACGGCTATCGCGTCACGACAGAGCGCCCCGGGGCCGGGTTCAGGCGCGACCGACAGACCCATACCGCGCGCGGCGTGATCTTTGCCGCTGGGGCCCTGGGCACCAACGAACTTCTGGCCAACTGCAAACATGGCGGGTCGCTGCCACGCATCAGCGACAGTCTGGGAGAACTGGTGCGCACCAACAGCGAATCCGTTCTGACCGTGCTTCTGCCGGAGGACCGCGAAAGCTGGCGAGATGTCACTGCCAGCAGCAGCGTTCACGTCGATGCCGATACCCACATCGAGTTGCTCACTTACGGCCGAGACGCCGACATGCTGAGCTTGCTCTACACCGTTCTGGTCGGCGACGGTAACCGTGTCACCCGGCCGCTGAAGTGGTTGGGCGCCATCGTGCGCCACCCGGTGCAATGGCTCAAGACGCTGTGGCCCGTGGGCTGGAGCCGACGCATGGTGATGCTGCTGGTGATGCAGTCGAGGGACAACGCGATCGCGTTTCGAGCCAGGAAACGCCGGTTTGGCCGCGGCTATCGGCTCTTGACCGCACAGAACAGCGACACGCCGATCCCGACCTTTATCGAGAAGGGCAATCAAGCGGCCCAGTGGCTGGCCGAGCACACCGGGGGTATTGCTCAAAGCAACGTGCTGGAGGCGCTCGCCGACATTCCTTCCACAGCCCACCTCCTGGGCGGCGCCGTCATCGGCGCCGACGCCGCCCTCGGCGTGGTCGATAAGGAACTGCGCGTCTTCGGCTACCGGAACATGCTGGTGTGCGACGGCGCCGCAATGCCAGCCAACCCCGGCGTCAACCCGGCCCTGACGATCACAGCCCTCGCCGAATACGCAATGGCGCACATTCCAGCGTCCGAGGGAGTCCCGGCAATTCAAGGCGCTTAAGCGTCGACCCAGCACGGTGATAAGGTTGTCGGTTACACAATATCCGGAACGTGAAAGGCCAACTGCCGCAAAGATTTCGTACCGGTGTCGGGCTTAAGATGACCAACGCCTGCCCGCCGCCAACGTCAAACGCCGGCGATCCGGTCTCAAAACTATCCGGGTAGGCTCGGCTATTTGGTCGCCTGCACATCGCCGAATTCCTGCCTGTGACGGTCCAGCCACGCCGCTTTTCACCTGGAGCGGGCCACCGCGACAGCGAGTTCCGCCAGCAGGCCGGCGGCCCGCCGACTGAGGGTCTCCAGCTGTACGTAGGAAATGGCTGTCGCGTCCAGCCGAATCGCGACATTTCGCTATGGTCGCGTGCGCTGGTTACGAGGTTCTCGGCGAGATTCATCGGCTATTCCTTGCGGTCACACCGTGGTGAAGTTGCGGGCCATGTCCGCGGCCGCGAATTCGCTGACGGCTCGGTCCGCGGCGGTGGAGACTTCCAGGCGGCCGATGATCGATTCGAGATCACAGGCCGGGATCGCACACGTCAACTCGTCGTCCGGCAGGTTGGTTCGGGTCCGGCTGACCGCGCAACCGGGGCTCACGGCGACCTGCCCGGCATGGGCGAGGGGAACGATCACGCATTGCGGCTTGCGGGCCAGGATGAGTTCGGGAACGGCACCGAGGAGAGTCATCAACGCGGTCGGGGAGAGTTTGGCCAGAGCCACGTCCGGGTTTTCCGCCTCGGCCAGCGGCTGGTAGGTGATCGAGGAGGGGCGGAAGGGCAGCGCGGCGGCGGCCTTCAGGTCGGCTTCCCCGACCCAGCCGCTGCCCATGAGGGCGGCGGTGTCCTCGCCGGTGGCGGCCTGTTCGAGCGGGATCAGTCCATGCGTGTAACTGCCGACGCTGCAGTTTGCGTGATCGGCCGCAACAGTGTCGAGGCGTTGCTGCTGCGCCGGTTCCCAAAAGCAGCATCCAGCCGGTTGCGGCTTAACGGGCTTCGTGACG
>DATIOT010000263.1:0-5046 GCA_035472875.1 Mycobacterium sp. | reverse complement strand
GGGTCTTACTTGAGCGTCAGCCGAAGTCACCCGACGGCCGCCCGACGCATGAGATTCGAAAATGATTGGTGCAGTTCGGATTTCGATAAGTATCCAGTTGGGTCAGTGCGCTCTCGACTCGCACGCGTTAGGTTGGTCCGTGCGGACGCGCCGAACGGGGAGTGAATATGGCAGACGATGCTAAGGGGGCCATCTCGGTTGAGTGGCGTGGGCTGGCTGCCAGCGTAATCTGGCTGGAATCCGAATTCGAGCAGGTCGCCCGCGATGCCTGAACCACACTGGATCGACGTGCCGGGCCCCAATGGGGACCTCAAGGCGCTGACCTGGGGCCCGCAAAACGCCCCGATCGCGTTGTGTCTGCACGGCTTTCCCAACACCCCCTACGGATGGCGCAAGATGGCTCCCCGATTAGCCGACTCCGGGTGGCGGGTCGTCGCACCGTTCATGCGCGGATACGCGCCGTCGTCGATTCCGGCCGATGGAAGCTATCACGTTGGTGCGCTGATGGACGACGCCTTGCGCGTGCGCTCGGCCGCGGGCGGCACCGAGAGCGATGTGGTGATCGGTCACGACTGGGGCGCGCTC
Source organism: Mycobacterium sp. (assembly GCA_035472875.1). GTDB lineage: Bacteria > Actinomycetota > Actinomycetes > Mycobacteriales > Mycobacteriaceae > Mycobacterium. Next base: position 4,461 of record DATIOT010000263.1, on the reverse strand, counting down.
GCCGCGACCGGACTGGCTGCGATGCCCGACAGCCCGTTCGTCAAGGCGGTGATCATGTCGGTGCCAGTCTCCGCGGCGTTCCGCCCGCTGGGCCGGGTGACCGAGCGCGGCCGGCTTGCCCGCCACCTACCGCATCAACTGCTACGCAGCTGGTACATGTTCTACTTTCAATTACCTTGGCTGCCTGAGCGTTCCGCCTCCTGGGTGCTACCGCTGCTGTGGCGGCGATGGTCGCCCGGCTATCGCGCCGACGAAGATCTGCGCCACGTTGATGCCGCGATCGGGACACCGGAAAGCTGGCGGGCGGCGCTGGGGCCGTACCGGGCCAACCTTCGCGACACGCGGCCGCCGGAGCGGTATGCCGAATTGAACCGGCTCTGGACCGAGGCGCCCATCCTGCCGAGCTTGTATCTGCATGGTCGCGACGACGGCTGCATGACATCGGCGTTCGCGCACTGGACGGAGAAGGTGCTCCCCGTCGGCAGCGAGGTGGCCATCGTCGAGCACGCCGGCCATTTTCTGCAGCTCGAACAGCCGGACAAGGTTGCCGACCTGGTGCTTGCGTTTATCGGCTCGTCCGGCTGAAGCCGTGGCCGCGCACCGGATGGCGGCCGTCGATGCGCAGTTCTACTGGATGTCGGCCAAACTGCCCAACGACGAGTTTCTGCTCTATGCATTCGACGGCGAACCCGCAGATCTCGGGCAAGCCATCGAGCAGGTTTGCCGTCGGGCCCGCGCCTGCCCGGACCTGGGGATGCGGGTAGACGACGGAAGTTCGCTGACCTATCCGCAGTGGGTGCCCGCGGCCGTTGGGCCAGAGCAGGTGGTCCGTCACGACCTCACCGACCATAGCTGGCACGGCTGCCTGGCGGGCGTCGTCGGTCTTGCTGGTGATCAGCTTGACATTCGTCGGATGCCCTGGCGGGTACACGTGTTCACGCCGGTGCTGGGCATTCGGGGCGTCAGCGGCCCGGGCACCGTTGCGGTCATGCAGGTCGCGCACGCACTGGGCGACGGCGCTCGTGCTTCGGCGATGGCGGCCTGGCTCTTCGGCCGGGCGGCGCCGGTGCCCGAGGTGGTACGGCCGCCGGCGGGCTTTTTTCCGTGGCGGGCCGTCGACGCGGCCCGCACTTACCGCCGCCTGGTTCGCGATATCGACGCAGGGCTATTGGCACCGGCGTTCGGGTCCCGGCCGCAGCTGTCCACCAATGCGCGCCCGGGCGGCGCCCGCTCGGTGCGCACGCTGGTGCGGCACCGCTCGCAATTGCCCGGTCCCACCGTCACCGTCAGCGTCCTGGCCGCGGTGTCCACGGCACTATCCGGTTTGCTCGGCGACGCTGCCAATTCGCTGGGCGCAGAAGTACCGATGGCTAAACCCGGTGTGCCACGGGCGCATAACCACTTCGGAAATGTCGTTGTCGGGCTTTACCCCGAGCTTGGTCTGGATGCTCGGGTTGAGCGGATTGCGACCGACCTGGCCAATGGCCGGCGGCGCTTCGAGCATCCGGCCACGCGCTCAGCCGACCGGGCGTTCGCTGCGGTGCCCGCCGCGCTGCTGCGCTGGGGTGTCTCCCGGTTCGACCCCGATGTCCGGCCGGCGCAGGTGGCCGGCAACACCGTGGTGTCCAGCGTTAATCGCGGGCCTGCCGACCTGAGCTTCGGGGATGGCCCGGTGGTGTTGACGGCGGGATATCCGGCGCTGTCGCCGGTGATGGGCCTGACCCACGGGGTGCATGGCATCGGCGATACCGTCGCGGTCAGCGTCCACGCCGCAGAGTCGGCCATCGCCGACATCGACGCTTACCTGGAGCTCTTGGACGCAGCGCTGTAGGGCCGGCCTGATTGCCTATTGGGCATCACCGGATCTGGCCGCTTCCTCCCGGGTGATGCCAAGGGCACCGATCAGCTCCTCGTGCAGTTCGAACCACACGGTGTGGTAGGAGTCGATAAGCGGCCTGGTCAGCCAGGCGGTCTCGCCGGCTTTGACTTTGCACAGTGCCACAAGCAATTTCGCCGAATAGGCATTCAACCGCGGCAACTGCGTCGCGGCCGCCTCGATGATCGGAATCACCCGCGCGTGCACATCGTCGAGACGGGCCAATACCGCCGCGTCGTATTCGGCGTCGTCGTGGGTGTTGGGCTTGCCTTCCGGGCCGCCTTTGAGCTGCCAGTGCGTGACCAGGGCTTTGAAATCGGCGTTCACGGCCTGGAAGTCGTGGTAGGCAGCGGCTATCGCGGCCGAGTCGACGCCCTTACGCTCCTCGGCGAGCAAGGTCACGAGCCTGGCGCGGCCGCCGGGGCTGATCCTCAACGTCGTGTCCTCGATGAGTAAGCCTGACGCGGTCAGCTGCTCGACGGTGGTGGTGATGTCGCCGAGACCTTCGTCCAAAGTCGCTGCCAGGTCGGCGGGAGCTACCCGGCCTTTTAGCCGGACTACTTGCAGCACAGCCAATTCCGTCACAGGGTGACCTGTCCGGCCAGCCGCAATGCGGTCAGCATGATAATCAGCGGGGTCGCCGAAACCACGTCGGTATGCCCTGCGTCCATGGCTGCGCGCACCGCGGCATCGGAGGTGTCATCCAGTCTCGGGTGATCGCCAGTGGCGTGGGCGCGCAGCGGGCTGATCCGTCGCGCGATGTCGGCCAGCTCGCGCAGCTCGGGCGTATCGTCCTCCGACCACGCGGACAGGGCGAGATTGCCTTCGCGCACTTCGCCTTCGTAGCCATCAACAGTGATCTGCTTGCCGGCCAACGATGCTGCGACTCCGTGACCACAGCCCACCACGGCCACCCGGCCAAGCTCGCGGCTCACCACTGCGGCGTGGCTGGCGGCCCCGCCGACCTCGGTGACAATGCCTTGTGCGGCCAGCATGCCCAGGACGTCTTCCGGCCTGGTGTGGTCGCGCACGAGGATGACCTGCTCGCCCCGGTCGGCGGCGTCTAGCGCCGCGTCCACCTCGGTGTACGCCGTACCAGATACCACGCCCGGGCATGCAGGCAGGCCTTTGGCCAAAAGCGGTGCAGTCAAACGCGTTTCTGGCTGCAACGTCGGCAGCAGCAGAGTCTCGACATGCGCCGGGGTCACCCGGCGCAGTGTCTCGGCGTCGTCGATCAGCCCCTCGTGTCGCAGTTGCATCGCCAGTCGCACCGCCGCCTGCGCCGAGCGTTCTGCAGCCCGTGTCTGCAGCAGCCACAACTTGCCATCTTCGACGGTGAACTCGATCTCTTGCACGTCGGATCCGATCCGCTCCAAGCTACGGGCGGCGTCCATCAGCTCGTCGTAGACGGCCGGCTGTTCGTCGCGCAGGGCGGTGATCGGCTCGACATCGACGAGTCCCGACACCACGTCGTCACCTTGGCCACCGGGTAGCCACTCGCCGAACGGTTCGTTGGCGCCGGTGATCGGGTTGCGCGAAAAGAAGGCTCCCGCTCCGGAGTTGGGGCCCTGGTTTCCGAACACCATGGCCTGCAACACCACAGCGGTACCGCCCCGATCGTCCAGGCCGTAGTGGTCGCGGTAGGCAACCGCGCGAGGCGAATTCCACGAGGCCAACACGGCTTCAATGCCCGCGCGCAACTGGGCGTGCGGGTCGGCGGGAACCGATGCTGACTTGCTCACGATGCGCTGATACATGTTGGTGAACCGCAGGCGGGTGTCGCGGGCGAACTCCGCGGCGCCCAGGGAAGCCAGCGCCTGTTCGACGGCATCGTTCATGCCCAGGTTCAGGATCGTGTCCATCATGCCGGGCATGGAGTACGTGGCGCCTGAGCGAACGCTGACCAGCAGCGGACGCGGGCCCCGCCCGAATGTGCACGACGTTTCTGCTTCCAGCCAGCCCATCCGGTCGAGCACGTCGTCCCAAATCGCGTCCATCGTCCCTTTGGGATCGGCGAGAAACCTGAGGCCCACCTCGGTGGTGATGCAGAAGGCGGGTGGAACCGGCAAATTGTGCCGGAGCATCACGTCGATTCCGTGGCCCTTATTGCCCAGGATTTCCCGCGGGTGATTGGCGTCGCCGTTCAGCGACACCACGCCTTTGTATTCGGGCGTGCCGTTGCCTCGCGTGACACGAGTCGTGGTGCACCCCCTTGTCGTGCAGCGTTTCCTGATGGGCCCTTCTCAATAGGCCTCGACGAGTATGTCAGGACTGATCGCGCAACTGTCCGAACCCTGACGCTGGCGTAGCTCCGTGAGTCCTCCGGCAGCAGGATAGTGGCGTTGTTCGGCGCCTTGCGGGTGCCTTCCGGACGTGATTGCGCGACCGGCCTGCTTGGGGAACGCTACGGATGGGCGACTCTTCTGATGATCTAGGTTTGCACTTATGACTCCCTATGACGTCGGGTTACTGATCCTGCGGCTGGTGTTGGGCGTGACATTGGCCGCGCACGGATTCAACAAGTTCTTCGGCGGCGGCCGGATACCGGGCACTGCGCGATGGTTCGAGAGCATCGGCATGAAGCC
>DATIOT010000262.1:0-10098 GCA_035472875.1 Mycobacterium sp. | reverse complement strand
GATCTGCGGCATCTGCATCGGATGCACGATGCCGGGCTTCCCGGACAAGTTCATGCCATTCATGGACGAGCCGCCGGGCGGCAAGTTCTCGAGCACGGCGTCGGGTCTCTATGGAAGCGTGATCCGCAACCTGCGGGGTATCACGGCGCGCACCGTCGACAAGGAGCCCCGCTGGCGCCACAAGGGCACCGAACTGACCACCGGAGCCCGCCGCACCTGGTAGGTGCACCGGCGTTGAACAAGCAGCGCCATCCGGGTGACACCCAATAAATCTTGATCGTCTAAAGAGAGCGAAGGCCGATGACAACGATCATCCCTGAGCCGTCACATGCCACCCGCGAACCCGGCCAGCTGGTCGAGATGGCGTGGGATCCCATCACCAGGATCGTGGGCAGTCTCGGCATCTACACCAAGATCGATTTCGAGAACAAAGAAGTCGTCGAGTGTCACAGCACGTCGTCGATCTTCCGCGGCTACTCGATCTTCATGAAGGGCAAGGATCCACGCGACGCCCACTTCATCACCAGCCGCATCTGCGGGATCTGCGGCGACAACCACTGCACCTGCTCGTGCTACACACAGAACATGGCCTACGGCGTCAAACCGCCGCACCTGGGCGAGTGGCTGATCAACCTCGGCGAGGCTGCCGAGTACATGTTCGACCACAACATCTTCCAGGAGAACCTGGTCGGCGTTGACTTCTGCGAGAAGATGGTCGCCGAGACCAACCCGAGCGTGCTTGCCCAGGCCGAGAAAACGGCGGCACCGCACGCAGATGCGCACGGGTACAAGACCATCGCTGACATCATGCGGTCACTCAACCCGTTCAGCGGCGAGTTCTATCGGGAAGCCCTTCAGGTGAGCCGCTGGACGCGAGAGATGTTCTGCCTCATGGAAGGCAGGCACGTACACCCGTCCACGCTGTACCCGGGTGGCATCGGGACCACCGCAACGGTCCAGTTGATGACCGACTACATGACGCGGCTGATGCGCTATGTCGAGTTCATGAAGAAGGTCGTGCCAATGCACGACGACCTATTCGACTTCTTCTACGAAGCGCTACCCGGTTACGACAAGGTCGGTCTGCGCCGCACCCTGCTCGGCTGCTGGGGCTCCTTCCAGGACCCCGAGGTGTGCAACTTCCAATACAAGGACATGGAGCGTTGGGGTAACGCGATGTTCGTCACCCCGGGTGTGGTGGTCGACGGCAAGCTGGTCACCCACTCGCTGGTGGACATCAACCTCGGCATCCGGATCCTGTTGGGCAGTTCCTATTACGACGACTGGACCGACCAGGAGATGTTCGTCAAGACCGATCCGCTGGGCAACCAAGTGGACCGGCGCCACCCGTGGAACCAGCACACCAACCCGCACCCGCAGAAGCGGGACATGGACGGCGGCAAGTACACCTGGGTGATGTCGCCGCGCTGGTTCGACGGCAAAGACCACCTGGCGCTGGACACCGGCGGCGGCCCGCTGGCCCGGCTGTGGGCGACCGCATTGGCCGGCCTGGTCGACATCGGCTACGTCAAGGCGACGGGGAGCAGTGTGAAGATCAACCTGCCCAAGACCGTTCTGAAGGGGCCAGTGGAACTGGAGTGGAAGATCCCCAAGCACGGCAGCAATACGATCGAACGTGACCGGGCCCGTACCTACTTCCAGGCCTACGCGGCGGCGTGCGCGCTGCACTTCGCCGAGAAGGCGTTGGCGGAAATCCGCGCTGGGCGTACTAAGACCTGGGAGAAGTTCGAGGTGCCCGACGAGGGCATCGGCTGCGGCTTCACCGAGGCGGTGCGCGGCGTGCTCAGCCACCACATGGTGATCCGGGACGGCAAGATCGCCAACTACCACCCGTACCCGCCCACCCCGTGGAACGCCAGCCCGCGGGACAGCTATGGCACGCCGGGCCCGTATTAGGATGCGGTGCAGGGTCAGCCGATCTTCGAGGAGAACACTCGGGAGAACTTCAAGGGCATCGACGTCATGCGCACGGTGCGCAGTTTCGATCCATGCCTGCCGTGTGGTGTGCACATGTACCTCGGGAATGGCAAGACCCTGGAGAGACTGCACACGCCAACGCAGTCACCTGTCGGGGAGTGACGCATGGCGGATCGCCCGGAAACCCCCGAGAGCGACGCGCAATGGCGTACAGCGGGCGATCGGATCCAGACACTGCTGGATTCATGCGCGGCGAGTGGGACGGCCGCATATGAACGCGCCCAGCAGCTGGTCCGCGAGGTAGTCGGGCTTTACGGGGCCGGGTTGGAACGGATCATGCAGTTATCCGGCGACCCGGGCATGGCCGAGCGGCTGGCCACCGACGACCTGGTGGCCAGCCTGCTCCTGGTGCACGGCTTGCACCCGCACGACGTGCACCGGCGGGTATCCGACGCGCTGGACCGGGTGCGGCCTTACCTGGGCTCGCACGGTGGCGACGTCGATCTATTGGAGATCGCCGACGGACCCGAAGGCGCTGCCGTGCACCTCGCGTTTAAGGGCAGCTGTAAGAGCTGCCCGTCGTCGGCGGTGACGCTGGAGCTGGCCGTCGAGGACGCGATCCGGGCGGCGGCGCCGGAGATCTCCTCGATCGAGGTGGTGGCCGCCGAACCCGCCACCACGTCCGCGAGCGTCATTCCCGCCGAATCGCTACTGGCGCACGTGCATTCGAATGGGCCTTCGAACGGCCACAGCGCGACCACCTGGTACCCGGTGCCCGAGCTGGCCGAGCTCGAGCCCGGCGAGGTCGCCGGTTTCGTCATCGCCGAAACCACGGTCCTGGCGTGCCGGGTCGGCGACCAGACATTCGCCTATCGCGACCATTGCCCGGTCTGTGACGACTCGCTGGCGGGCTCGGAACTGCATGGTGCGCTGCTGCGCTGTCGGCGCTGTCAGGCGGATTTCGACGTCGTACATGCCGGAGCCGGCGTGGCTGATCGGTCGCAAAGCCACCTGGACCCGATTCCACTTTTGACCCGGGACGGCCTGCTGTCGCTGGCACTGCGCGACGAAGCGATCGGAGCTTCAGCATGACCAGTGCTTATGACGTGCTGGCAAGCATCAGAAGCAACCGGCGGGCTCCCGAGCCGGCCGGCGAGCGGTGCGAAATGTGCTCCGAGTCGATCGCCGACGAGCATCAGCACGTGGTGAATGTGGCCGGCCGACAGCTGATGTGCGTCTGCCGCGCCTGCTATCTGCTGTTCACCGATACCAACGCTGATTTGCGCTATCGGGCGGTGCCGGACCGGTATCTCGCGTTTCCGACTTTTGCGCTGGACCGCCGCGCGTGGGAGGCACTCCAGATCCCGGTCGGCGTGGCCTTCTTCTTCATCAACTCCGCGCTCGGGCGCACGGTGGCCTTCTATCCCGGACCAGCCGGGGCCTGCGAATCCGAGCTGGACCTGGCCGCCTGGGATGCGATCAGCAACGCCGACCCGCGGGTGAGCCTGCTGGCCGACGATGTCGAGGCGCTGCTGGTCCGGGTCCCCGACACTGACGGCGACGATGGCGAATTCGCGCAGCCGCAAAGCTATCTGGTTCCAATCGACACTTGCTACGAGTTCGTCGGACGCTTGCGCATGCTGTGGCGGGGTTTCGACGGCGGCCAGCAGGCTCGGCAGTTCATCGACAACTTCTTCTCGCAGATCGCCGCCCGCGCAGTGGAGACGCCACCATGACCGGCCAGCCAATGGATGTGAACTTCGCCGTTCTGGACGTGTCGCCCGAACCGTACGCCGTCAGCCCAGTGCTCACCGCCCGCGTCGGTGTCGCCGCCAGCGGTGACGACCCCGTCCACGCCATCGCGCTGCGCTGCCAGGTCCGGATCGAGCCGCTGCGACGTTCGTACTCCGACGCCGAAGCAGCCGGGCTGATTGATTTGTTCGGGCCGCGTGAACGGTGGGCGACCACCCAACGCACCTTCCTCTGGCAGCATTGCACCGCGATGGTGCCGGGATTCGCCGGTAACACGACGGTGGCGCTTCCGCTGGACTGCACCTACGACTTCGAGGTCGCTGCCGCCAAGTACCTGCACGCGCTACGCGACGGCACGCTACCTCTCCAGTTTCTGTTCAGCGGAACTATTTTCGTCAAGTCTGAACGCGGGTTCTCGGTCCAACAAGTGCCGTGGGACTGCGAGTATCGCTACGCAATGCCGGTCGCGGTGTGGCGGGATCTGATCGCGCAGCATTATCCGAACACCGGCTGGGTGCGGCTCAGTCACGAAACCATCGCCGCACTGGCCCGCTACAAGTCGGCACAGGGGCTGCTCGACCTCGACCACGCGGTCACCTCGCTGCTGGATACCGAGCGGGAGACGGCGCGATGACTTCCAGCTGGGATCGCGCCCGCGCCGTCGCCGATGCGGTACTGTACGAGGGCTACCTGCTATATCCATACCGCGGGACATCGAGCAAGAACCAATCGCGTTGGCAGTTCGGCGTTTTGGGTCCGCCCGGCGCGGCCGACGCCGGCCTGGGCGAAGACGACACCGTCGCGGCGCAGTTCTTGGTCGACGGGGCCCAGGCGATCACCCTGGTGGTGCGATTCCTGCAGTTGCAGCACCGCCGGGCCGAGCGGGAACTTGCCGGCGGCGGATTCGAGCCCGTCGACGAACTGACCACCCGGTCCGGGTCGTGGCTGAGTTGGGACGAAGCCGTCGAATGTGAAAAGTCTTTCGGACCGCTGGCCTTCGACGATCAGCCGTGGACACTACCGGTGCACGCAGACACGGCAACCGAGACCGAACCTGTCGACGGCGGTCGCCTGGTGCGCGAACGGTGCGAGGTGCGCGGCGTACTGACCGTGTCCAGCGAGCCGGACGGCGACCTGCGCCGGGTCTCGGTACGGGTCAGCAACGTCGGCGCCGCAACTAGGGGCAAGAGCGACTCGATCGCGCGGTCGATGATCGGAACTCACATCATCGCTGAAGTTGTTGGCGGGCAGTTCGTCTCGCTACTCGAGCCGCCACCCGCCGCGGCCGACGCGGTGTCCCGGTGTAGTCAGCACCGCTGCTTCCCGGTACTGGCCGGCCCGCCGGGCTCCCAAGACCTGTTGCTGATCTCGCCGATCATTCTCTACGACCACCCCGAGGTTGCCGAACAGAGCGATACCGCTCTGTATGACTGCACCGAGATCGACGAGATCTTGACCCTGCGCGTGATGACGATGACCGAAGAGGAGAAGGCACAGGCCCGGGCCACCGATCCGCGGGCCGCACAAATCATCGACGAGTGTGATGCCATGTCGCCCGACGCCATAGCGCGCCTGCACGGCGTGCTGCGGGACCCGCATCGACCCGAGATTTCAGCGGGGCTGATTCCGGAGATTCCCGAGGGAGTCGACTGGTGGGATCCGCTGGCCGACAATGCCGTTCGTCCCGAAATAGACGCGGTGCTGGTGAACGGGATCCGGGTAGCGCGGGGTAGCCGGGTTCGGTTGCGGCCAAGGCGCAACGCCGATGCACAGGACATCTTCGTCGCCGGCAAGATTGCCCGCGTCACGTCGGTGCATGAAGACGTCGAGGGCAACAAGCACGTAGGGGTTGTCGTCGACGACGACCCGGCCGCCGACCTGCACGACTGGTATGGCCGGTATCTGTACTTCTCCCCCGACGAAGTCGAGCCATTAGAAGCAAACCAAACCCCTGAAAGGAGTTCGACATGGAAGTCCTAGGTTGGATATTCATTGCCATCATCGCCTTGGTGGTCGGGATCGGGCTGTTGCTGGGACTGGTGTCCCTGCCGGATGCCCGCCGCTACCTCAAGCTGAGGCGGATGTAGCCACTTCGGGTAACCCTATGACAGCGCGCATCCTGGTAGCCGGGATCGGCAACATCTTCCTGGGGGACGACGGATTCGGCTCGGAAGTAGTCCGGAATGCCGAGATCCCGCAGGACGATCCGGTTGTCCGCATCATCGACTACGGCATCAGGGGCATGCACCTGGCCTACGACCTGCTCGAGGAATGGGACACGCTGGTCCTCGTTGACGCGGTGCCCAGCCGCGGCAGCCCAGGCACGTTGCACGTCTTCCAGGCCGACTGCGAAGACGACGCCCCACCCGGTCTCGATGCTCACAGCATGGATCCGGCCGCGGTGTTCGCCAGCCTGCGGGCACTGGGCGGCATTCCGCCCTACACGGTCGTCGTCGGCTGCGAAGCCGGAAGTGTCGAGGAAGGCATCGGCCTCACCGAACCCGTCGCCAAGGCTGTCCCCCGGGCAGCGCGAGCCGTCGAGGAGATCGTGGCGGCATTGCAAACTCCCGCAATCTTGCAAGCCCCGTTGCGGCAGGAGGGCTGAGCTATGTGCCTGGGTATACCCGGTCGAGTGATCAGGATGCTGGACGGCTACGAGGGACAGCTCGCATTGGTCGACGTCACCGGTGAGCAACGCAAGGTCAACGTCGGCATGTTGCCGGAGGAGACATTTGCGCCGGGCGACTGGGTCATCATCCACATGGGCTTCGCCGTCGAGAAGACGGACCAGGCCGGGGCCGAGCAGGCGATGGCCGGTCTGGAGTTGATGGGCCGGGGCGGCACCGACCCCACAGTCGGCCTGGGGGGCGGTTGAGATGACCGACACCCCCCTGCTGCTGCGGTCCGACGGCGTCCGGCAGCACTTCACCGTGACCGGTGTTGTCCAGGGGGTTGGCTTTCGTCCGTTCGTCCACCGGATCGCCACTGAGCTGGGCCTGGCCGGATTCGTCGGCAACGATTCGGGCGCGGTCTTTCTCGAGGTGCAGGGCGAACGCGCACGCGTGAACGAATTCGGTCGTCGGCTGCGTGCCGAGGCCCCGCCGCTGGCACGGATCACCGGCGTCTCCGTCGCGGACATCCCTGTCGACACCAAGGCGGGCACCACACGCGAGTTCCGAATCGTGGCGAGTCAATCGGTCACCGGTGCTGAGGCGCCTAAAACACCGATCCCGCCCGACATCGCGGTATGCGACGAGTGCGTCGCCGAATTGTTCGACCCGCACGACCGTCGTTACCGGCACCCGTTCGTGACGTGTACCAACTGCGGGCCGCGATTCACCATCATCCGCGAATTGCCATACGACCGTCCGACCACCACCATGTCGGCATTCGCCATGTGTGAGCAGTGCGCCGCCGAATACCACGATCCGACGAATCGCCGATTCCACGCCCAGCCGATCGCCTGCCCCGATTGCGGGCCGTCGCTGTGGTTCTCGTCGGAGGCCGGGCGAGTAAACGGCTCAGATGCCGCACTGGCAGCCACCCAACGAGGACTGGCAGCGGGCGGGGTGGTCGCCATCAAGGGCATTGGCGGCTACCACCTGGCCTGCGCCGTCGATGACGAGACGGTGGTCGGCGCATTGCGAGCACGAAAGGCGCGGGGTGCCAAGCCCTTCGCAATGCTGGTCGGCGACCTGGACGTCGCGCGCCGCTACGCGTACGTCGACGACACCGAGGCCGCGGTGCTGTACAGTCCTGCCCGCCCAATTGTGTTGCTGCGGCGCCGCCCTGGCGCGCCGGTCGCCGACGCCGTAGCCCCGGGCAGCCCGCTGCTCGGGCTGATGCTGCCGTACTCCCCCATCCATCACCTGCTGCTGGCACCCGTGCCCGGCGCCGCCGAGCAGGTGCCCGATGCGCTGGTACTGACCAGCGCCAACCGTTCCGACGAACCCATCTGCTTCACCGACGACGATGTCAGGCAACGACTTCTGCGAGCTACCGGGCCCGGTAATTGGGGAGCTGCCGGGCCCGGCCGACTTTGTGACGCACTGCTCGACCACGACCGGCCCATTCACGTGCCGTGTGACGACTCGGTAGTGCGCGTCATCGACGGTCGGGAACTGCCGATCCGCCGCTCCCGCGGCTATGCGCCGCTACCGGTCGACATCGGACGCAGGGGCCCGGCGGTGCTGGCCGTGGGCGGGGAACTGAAGAACACCTTCTGTCTCACCGATGGCTCGCGCGCCTACATGTCCGGGCACATCGGCGACATGGCCACCTGGGAGACGCTGCGCGCATTCGAGCGCGCGGTGGGCCAGCTCAGCGAAATACGGGGCAAGCCGGTGCGATTGGCTGCAGATCTACATCCCGGGTATCACACCCGAAGCTGGGCGGAGCGCCACGTCGGCGATCGACCGCTGGATCTCGTCCAGCACCACCATGCGCATGTGGTGTCGCTGCTGGCCGAGCACGGGCGTATCGGCGAACCCATCGTTGGAGTCTCCTTCGACGGCACCGGTTACGGTCGCGATCAGACGATCTGGGGTGGAGAGATTCTGACGCTCGGTACCGACAGCCACCGTTTCGTGCGCGCCGGCCATCTGTTGCCGGTGCCGTTGCCCGGCGGCGACGCCGCGGTGCGTAATCCGTGGCGGATGGCGCTGTCTCAGTTGTGGATGGCCGATATCGACTGGACTCCGGACCTGGCACCGGTCGCCGCGGCAACGGCGGACGAATTGCGGCTGACCCGTTCGCAATTGGAGAGCGGTACGGGATGTGTGCCGTGTTCGAGCATGGGCCGGCTGTTCGACGCTGTCGCCTCGCTGCTCGGGGTGCGGCACCGAATCGACTACGAAGGCCAAGCCGCTATCGAACTCGAAGCGCTGGCCCAGTCGGCCGGCCGTCCTAACGGGCTGGCGCCCTCGCTGCCGCTCACGGTGCGCGCCGATGGGGTGATCGACCCGGCCACCATGGTGCAAACGATGGTGTCGGGGCTGTACGCCGGCGCGCAACCCGCGATGCTGGCAGCCGCGTTCCACCAGGCGGTCGCGGACGCCGTAGCCAAGGTGGTCACTCAGGTGGCCGACTCGATCCGGCTGGTAGGCCTCACCGGCGGAGTGTTCCAGAACGTGCTGCTGCTGCGCGCCTGCCGTAAGCGGTTGCAGCTGGCAGGATTTGAGGTGCTGACCCACCACACCGTCCCGCCCAACGACGGCGGGCTGGCGTTAGGTCAGGCGGCGATCTCGATGCTGACCGCACTCGAGGAGGGCTGAGTCATGACTCCTACTGGTACCACCCCTGCCACCGCGATCGACCGCGGGCTCGGCGCCGAGCTGGCCGAGGACTTGGCCGCCACCGCATTCACGCTGGCCAAACGGTTCGCCGCGGGCGCCACCATGTGGTCCATCGCGCCGTCGTGGGAACCGCATGCGCTGCATATCGCGGTCGAGTTCGTACATCCGGTGATCATGGGGAAACGGGCATTGCCGGCGGTGGCGCTCACCGGACCCGACCTGGTTGATCTGGTGCGGGTGTCGGTGCGGCCGGGCGACATCGTGGTCGCGGTCTCCGGTGCGGATAATCCCGACGTGCGCTCGGTGATGCGCCGTAGCCCGGCATGGGGCGCCACCACGATTTGGATCGGCAGCGGCGAAAGACCCAAAGCCGGTGTGGCAGACCATGTGCTGTGGCTCGACGACCCCGATCCGCGAGTGCCCGCAACGGGTGGCTTCGTGCTGTTCTACCACCTGTTGTGGGAGTTGACCCACGTGTGTTTCGAGCACTCCGGGTTGCTCAAACCCAAATCAACCGGCGACGTCTGTGTCACGTGCAGCGACGAGGGGCGACTGGGCGAGGTGGTGAGCGCCTCGGCCGACGGGCAGGCCGCGGTACGCACCGCGCGGGGAGTGGAGAACGTGGTGACGACGCTGATCGACCCGGTGGTCGCCGGCGAACTGGTACTGGTGCACGCCGGCACTGCGATCAGCAGAGTGGACGAGGAGGAAGCTCCATGAGCCAAGACGAGCCCACCAACTTCCTGTATCCGTTCATCGACGCCGAGGAAGACGACCCCAAATCGCTGCTCGCCGACCTGGCCGCGTCGGCGCAGGCAAAAGCATCCGAAAGCCTGGCGCTGCGGCGCACCACGCTGGAAGCCAACGCCGAGCTACTGGACCGGGCCGCCACCGAGATGGCACGTCGTTTTGCGGCGGGCGGACGGATGTTCACCTTCGGAAACGGCGGCAGCTGCACGGATTGCACCACCTTGGCGCGCCTGTTCGCCCGGCCGCCGATCGGCAAGCCCCTGCCGGCCTGGTCGTTGACCGCCGCTCAAGCGATCATCACCGCGTTGGGCAACGACGTCGGGTTCGAGCTGGTGTTCGCCCGCCAGTTGATCGCCCGCGCGAA
>DATIOT010000261.1:0-6401 GCA_035472875.1 Mycobacterium sp. | reverse complement strand
CAAGACTCCGCTGGCCGAAGGGCTGCTGGCCGCGCGTGAGCTGATCGTCCGGGAAAAGGCGCGCGACCGTGTGCGCCGTTCTCTGGTGGTGGTGCTCACCGACGGTCGGGCCAACGCCGGGCCGGACCCGTTGGGCCGCAGTCGAACCGCGGCGGCCAGGTTAGTCGCCGAAGGTGCGGCCGCGGTGGTTGTGGACTGCGAAACATCGCATGTGCGCCTGGGTTTGGCCGGGCAGCTTGCTCGCCAGCTCGGTGCGCCGGTCGTCCGGCTGGAGCAATTGCACGCCGATTATCTGACCCGGGCCGTGCGCAGCGTGGCGTGAGAAAGGTAACCGCTTATGCCACAAGGCCGTCCGCTCCAAGTCCCCGATGATGGCCTGACGACCCGGGCCCGGCGCAACACGCCAATATTGGCCGTACACACCGGAGACGGCAAGGGCAAGTCGACAGCAGCATTCGGAATGGCGTTGCGGGCGTGGAATGTTGGACTCGACGTCGCAGTGTTTCAGTTTGTCAAGAGCGCCAAGTGGAAAGTGGGCGAGGAGGCGGTCTTTCGTCAACTCGGCCAGTTGCACGACCAGCACGGGATCGGTGCGGCTGTTGAATGGCACAAAATGGGTGCGGGCTGGTCCTGGTCGCGCAAGGCGGGCAGCGAAGTCGATCATGCTGCGGCGGCGGCCGACGGCTGGGCAGAGATCTCCCGCCGGCTGGCCGCGCAGCGTCACGGCTTCTATGTGCTGGACGAATTCACCTATCCGCTGAAGTGGGGTTGGGTCGACGTGGACGAGGTGGTGGACGTCCTGCTGGCGCGGCCGGGTCACCAGCATGTGGTGATCACTGGACGCGATGCCCCGCCGCGGTTGGTCGAGGCCGCCGACCTGGTTACCGAGATGACCAAGGTCAAACACCCGATGGACGCAGGGCGCAAGGGACAAAAGGGCATCGAGTGGTGAGTGTCCCCGCGGTCGTCATCGCTGCACCCGCATCGGGTAGCGGAAAGACCACGATCGCAACGGGTTTGATGGGGGCTCTGCGACAGGCAGGCCACACTGTCGCGCCGTTCAAGGTAGGTCCGGACTTCATCGACCCCGGCTACCACTCCCTGGCCGCGGGACGGCCGGGGCGCAACCTCGACCCGGTATTGGTGGGGGAGCCGCACATCGGCCCCCTATACGCGCACGGCGCCGATGGCGCGCACGTCGCGGTGATTGAAGGGGTGATGGGACTATTCGACGGGCGGATCGGGCCTGCCGCGACCAGCCCGGCAGCGGGCTGCACCGCCCACGTCGCCGGCCTGCTGGGCGCCCCGGTGATCCTGGTCGTCGATGCACGCGGCCAGAGTCACAGCATTGCCGCACTGTTGAACGGCTTTTCAACGTTCGATACCGCAACCCGGGTCGCCGGTGTGATCCTCAACCGGGTCGGGTCGGCCAGACATGAACACGTGCTGCGACAGGCATGCGAGCAGGCCGGTGTCGCGGTGCTGGGTGCCATCCCGCGCACGGCTGAATTAGAGTTGCCGACAAGGTATTTGGGTCTTGTCACCGCTGTCGAGTACGGGCGACGTGCGCGGCTCGCGGTTGAGGCGATGACCGCCTTGGTGGCTTACCACGTTGACCTGGCCGCGGTGGTTGCGGCCGCCGGAATCCGGGCCGTCGATGAGCCATGGGATCCCGCTGCGGCAGTCGGCCAGACGCCGGGCGGGCACGCCATCGTCGCAATGGCAGCGGGTAAGGCATTCAGCTTCGGCTACGCCGAACATGCCGAGCTGCTGCGGGCCGCCGGTGCTGAGGTGGTCGAGTTCGACCCGCTCATCGATCCGTTGCCCGACGGCACCGATGCGGTGCTGCTGCCCGGCGGCTTTCCCGAACAGTTCACCGCCGAGCTTTCCGCCAACGACGTTGTCCGCCGGCAGATCAACGAGCTTGCCGCCGCCGGCGCGCCGGTGCACGCCGAATGCGCCGGGCTGATCTATCTGGCCTCCGAACTCGACGGGTACCCGATGTGCGGAGTGCTGGCTGGGTCGGCACGGTTCACCCCGCATCTCAAATTGGCGTATCGCGACGCCGTTGCCGTGGCCGATTCGCCGCTGTATTCCGCCGGCCAGCGGGTGGTTGGGCACGAATTCCACCGAACCGCGGTCACATTCACCGACAGTTACCAACCGGCGTGGGTTTACCAAGGCCACAACGTGGACCATGAGAGGGCCACGGTGCGAGACGGCGTCGTGCACGCCGGCGTGCACGCGTCGTACCTGCACACCCATCCGGCTGCGGCGCCGGACGCGGTGGTGCGTTTCGTGGCGCACGCCGCCCGGCGTGATCGCCGCGCTCGCGGTCGCCACTAAGCTTGGCGGGTGACCGAGAACGCCTACCTGGTCGGACTGCGGCTGGCCGGCAAGAAGGTCGTTGTGGTCGGCGGGGGGACTGTCGCCCAGCGCCGGTTACCCCTGCTCATCACGAGCGGCGCAAACGTCCACGTCATCTCCCGTACCGCCACCCGCGCCGTCGAGGCGATGAGCGGAATCAACTTGTCATTGCGCGAATACCGCGACGGGGACCTCGCCGAAGCCTGGTACGCGATCGCGGCCACCGACGACGCACAGGTGAACGCCGCGGTGGTCGATGAGGCCGATCGCCGCCATATCTTTTGCGTCCGTGCCGACATCGCTGTCGAGGGGAGCGCGGTGACCCCGGCGTCCTTCAGCTACGCGGGACTGTCAGTAGGGGTGCTGGCCGGCGGCGAGCACCGCCGGTCGGCTGCCATTCGGTCGGCCATCCGCGAGGCGTTGCAGACCGGGGTTATCACCCCGGAAAACTCTGTAAGCTCGGCGAGCTCCGATGTCGTGCGCGGTGGGGTGGCGCTGATCGGCGGCGGCCCTGGCGACCCCGAACTGATCACCGTCCGTGGCCGTCGCTTGCTCGCTCAGGCCGACGTCGTGGTCGCCGACCGGCTGGCGCCGCCCGAACTGCTCGCCGAGCTAGCGCCGCATGTCGAAGTCATCGACGCGGCCAAGATCCCGTACGGGCGGGCCATGGCCCAGGACGCGATCAACTACGTCATGATCGAACGGGCCCGATCCGGGAATTTCGTGGTCCGCCTCAAAGGCGGAGACCCGTTCGTGTTCGCCCGCGGCTATGAAGAAGTATTGGCGTGCGCCGAGGCGGGGATTCCGGTGACTGTGGTGCCAGGTGTGACAAGTGCCATAGCTGTACCCGCCTTGGTGGGGGTTCCGGTCACTCATCGGGCGGTAAATCACGAGTTTGTGGTGGTCAGTGGGCATCTCGCGCCCGGCCATCCCGAATCGTTAGTGAATTGGGATGCACTGGCAGCAATGTCCGGCACGATCGTTTTGCTGATGGCGGTCGAACGCATCGAGCTTTTCGTCGAAGTCCTGCTAAAAGGAGGCCGACCTGCGGATACGCCGGTGCTGGTAGTCCAGCAGGGGACGACGGCAGCTCAGCAGACGTTGCGAGCCACTCTTGCCGACACGCCAGAGAAGGTCCGCGCCGAAGGGATTCGACCTCCCGCGATCATCGTCATCGGGCCCGTTGCGGCGTTCGGCGTTTAAACAATTCTTAAGATTACTGTAAGGTAACCCGCTATGACGGCTCTCAACGACGCAGAGCGCGCGGCCCACAATTGGACAGCTGCGCGCCCCGATCGTCCAGCCCCGATGCGCACGACGCGCCCGGCGGAGACCGCCTCAACACGTATTAGCAGGTATTACCCGACGTGGTTGCCCTCTGGTCGCTTCATCGCAGCGGTCATCGCCATCGGTGGTATGCAACTGCTGGCGACCATGGACAGCACCGTCGCGATCGTCGCGCTTCCTAAGATTCAGAACGAGCTGAGCCTGTCCGATGCCAGCCGTAGCTGGGTGATCACCGCATATGTGCTCACCTTCGGCGGGCTGATGCTGCTGGGCGGCCGTCTCGGCGACACGATCGGGCGAAAGCGCACCTTCATCGTGGGCGTCGCCCTATTCACCATCTCCTCAGTGCTGTGCGCCGTGGCCTGGGACGAGGTGACGATGGTGGTCGCCCGGCTTTCGCAGGGTATCGGGTCGGCCATCGCGTCGCCCACCGGTCTGGCGCTGGTAGCGACCACATTCCCCAAGGGTCCGGCGCGCAATGCCGCGACGGCGGTCTTCGCCGCGATGACCGCAATCGGCTCGGTGATGGGCCTGGTGGTCGGCGGGGCGCTGACCGAGGTGTCGTGGCGGCTGGCGTTCATGGTGAACGTGCCGATCGGGCTGGTGATGATCTACCTGGCCCGCACCGCGCTGCGGGAAACCAATAGGGAGCGGATGAAACTGGACGCGGCTGGGGCCATGCTGGCCACGCTGGCGTGCACCGCCGCCGTTTTCGCGTTCTCGATGGGCCCGGAAAAGGGGTGGATCTCGGTCACCACCATCGGTTCGGGCGTGGTGGCCCTTGTGGCCGCCATTGCGTTCGCCATCGTGGAGCGCACGGCCGAAAACCCCGTCGTGCCGTTCGATTTGTTCCGCGACCGCAACCGGCTGGTCACGTTCGGCGCGATCCTCCTGGCCGGCGGCGTCATGTTCAGCCTGACCGTGTCCATTGGCCTGTATGTGCAGGACGTCCTGGGCTACAGCGCGCTGCGGGCGGGTGTTGGCTTCATCCCGTTCGTCATCGCAATGGGAATCGGCCTGGGCATCTCCTCGCAGCTGGTGTCACGGTTTTCACCACGGGTGTTGACGATCGGCGGTGGATGGCTGCTGCTGGGGGCGATGCTGTACGGCTCGGCGGTCATGCACCGCGGTGCCTCCTACTTCCCCAACCTGGTGATGCCGATCGTGGTCGGCGGGATCGGCATCGGCATGGTGGTCGTCCCGCTGACGTTGTCGGCGATCGCCGGCGTCGGTTTCGACCGGATCGGCCCGGTATCCGCGCTCACGCTAATGCTGCAGAGCCTGGGTGGGCCGCTCGTGCTGGCCGTCATCCAGGCCGTGATCACCTCGCGCACGCTGTATCTGGGCGGGACCACCGGCCCGGTGAAATTCATGAACGACGCCCAATTGCATGCGCTTGACCACGGCTACACCTACGGCCTGCTGTGGGTGGCCGGAGCGGCCGTCCTAGTCGGCTGCGCGGCGCTGTTCATCGGGTACACCCCGCAGCAGGTGGCCCACGCGCAAGGGGTCAAAGAAGCCATCGACGCCGGGGAGCTATAGCTCCCAGCGTCAGGCTGCCGGCGTCTGCGCCGTGCGCAGCGGCCAAACGAGTTGGCGCAAATAGCTCGCGGGTTCGTTGTCGTCGACGCCGTACCGCGCGGGCCATCGATGAGCCGGTAGATACAAGGTGCCGAATAGCGCGTCGACGGCCGGGAACTCCCCGGCGTAGTTGGAGTTGTACGCCAACGGTTCACGGGCGTGATGCCAGTGGTGGAACTGAGGGGTGGCGATCACCCATCGCAGCGGTCCGAACGTCAGTCGCACATTGGCATGTACGAAAACAGCCTGCAGCGTAGTCAGGATGACGAAGGCGCCCAGGTTGATTCGGCCGAAGCCCATGCGTATAGCGGTAGCACCGCAGCGGAGCGGATGAATATCTGGTCGAGAGGGTGCAGATGGTTGGCGGCCAGCCAGTTCATCTGACGGACGCTGTGGTGCACGCGGTGGAACCGCCACAACAGCGGAACCTCGTGCGCGGCACGGTGTCCCGCGTAGCCGCCGACCGTGGTGATCGACAACGCGGCGACAATTTGCACCCAACCGGGACTCGCGGCGATCGCGGCGCGAAAAGGCCCCGGAACGAACTCCCGCAGGAGCGTGCCGACCACCGCCACCGAAATGCCGAGCCCGACTTTGAGTGCGGCCCCATTGATCAGATAGTGGACCACGTCGGTGCGCCATCCCGGCCGCAGAACCTGACGGGGGCGCAGCGCGAACAGCCGCTCGAGCGGAATGAAGATGATTGCCAGGACGACGAGCCCGACCACGATCCCGCCGCGCACGCTCAACGCGACCAGCACCAGAGCCGATGTGAGCAGCACCAAGACGAAGCCACTGATCCAGGCCCGGCCGGGCTGGCTAGTCGCGTCGCGCCCGTGCACCGCGGAGGTGGCCTCGGGCGATACGGCCGCCGGAGCCGTCGCCGGTCGCGCCGACTTCCCCGGACCGCCCAGCCGACCCCACCCCGCCAGCACACCGCAAGCCACGATCGCCCCTGCCACCCCGACAGTCGGTCGTTGAGTGGCCGGCTCGATAACCTGACTCAGTCCCGCTCACCGGTTGGCGCATGCGGGTAAAGCTAGCGCGCGTGACTGAGGAACACCTGAATTCCTCAGCGGCCAAAAGATCTCTTCAGCTGACCAATTGCCGCCGCGCTGGCGGTCGCCACGGGCTTGTCTGGTGGCGACCCGCTGCGCCCGGCTTCG
>DATIOT010000260.1:0-3168 GCA_035472875.1 Mycobacterium sp. | reverse complement strand
CATGTATGGCACCGCCCAGTCCAGTTCGAGGGGTCTAGTCACCGGAGAACCGAACTGCCCCATCCGGCATACCTGGGGCGAGGTGCACGAGCGGGCCCGTCGGATCGCGGGTGGCTTGGCCGCCGCCGGCGTCGGCCGCGGCGACGCCGTCCCGGTGCTGGCCGGTGCCCCAGCCGAGATCGCGCCGGCCGGGCAGGGCGTCTGGATGCGCGGCGCCAGCCTCACCATGCTCCACCAGCCCAGTCCGCGCACCGATCTCCAGCGCTGGGCCGAGGAGACCACCGCCGTGATTAAGATGATCGGCGCCAAAGCGATCGTCATCTCCGACCCGTTCATGGCCGCGGCCTCGGTGCTGTCCCAGCTGGGTGTGCGAGTGTTGATAATCGAGCAGCTACTCGGCAGCCGCCCGATCGATCCGGTCGAGACCGATGACAACGACGTCGCGCTGTTGCAGTTGACGTCGGGTTCCACCGGGTCGCCCAAGGCCGTACAGATCACACACCGCAACGTCGTTTCAAACGCTGAGGCGATGTTCATCGGCGCAAATGTCGACATCGATACCGACGTGATCGTGAGCTGGTTGCCGCTGTTCCACGACATGGGCATGACCGGCTTCTTGACCGTGCCAATGTATTTCGGCGCAGAGCTAGTCAAGGTCACTCCGATGGACTTCTTGCGCGACACCCTGCTGTGGGCCAAGCTCATCGACAAGTACAAGGGCACGATGACCGCGGCGCCGAACTTCGCCTACACGCTGTTTGCCGGGCGCCTTCGCAAGCTGGCCCAGCGCGGCCAGTTCGACCTGTCCACCCTGCGATGGGCGCTGTCGGGCGCCGAACAGGTCGAACCCGCCGACGTCGAAGACCTCTGCGAAGCTGGCAGGCCGTTCGGGTTACGTCCGGAGGCGATCCTGCCGGCTTACGGTATGGCCGAGACGACCGTGGCGGTGTCCTTCTCCGAGTGCGGCGAAGGCTTAGTGGTCGATGAGGTCGACGCCGACCTGCTCGCGGTATTGCACCGAGCTGTCCCAGCGACCAAGGGCAAAACCCGGCGACTGGCCACGCTCGGCCGTCTGCTGAAGGGGCTGGAGGCGCGCGTCGTCGACGAAGATGGCTGCATCCTGCCCGCCCGGGGCGTCGGCGTCCTCCACGTGCGGGGCGAACCAGTGACGCTGGGCTACAAAACGATGGGCGGTTTCGTCTCGGCACAAGACGACCAGGGTTGGTATGACACCGGCGACCTGGGCTATCTCACCGAGACCGGCCACGTCGTCGTCTGCGGCCGGGTCAAGGACGTGATCATCATGGCCGGCCGCAACATCTACCCGACCGACATCGAACGCGCCGCCGCGCGCGTTTCCGGAGTTCGGCCTGGCTCTGCCGTGGCGGTGCGCCTGGACGCCGGACATGCTCGGGAGACATTCGCCGTCGCCGTGGAGTCCAACAACTGGCAGGACCCCTCCGAGGTGCGCCGCATGGAGCATCAAGTGGCCCACGAGGTGGTTGCCGAGGTCGATGTCCGACCCCGCAACGTAGTTGTGCTCGAGCCAGGGATGATCCCCAAGACGCCGTCGGGGAAGCTGCGGCGCACCCATACGTTGGCACTCGTCGACTGATTTTTTCGGGACGCGACACAGAGTAAATTCGTCGGTCACAGGGGTGCACGGGAGGAGGGATGTTGGCCGACTTCGACGCCCAGCCCGGTCGTAAAGCACCGCTGCCGCCCGCACTCTCCCCTACTCAACGGGAAGCAGACGAGGCTGAACTGTATGCGGGGCTCCGCGGAGTGGCCGGAATTGTGGCCGGCGCCCAAGGGGTGATCGATCTTCTTCGGGACGTCGCGGAGTTCGCCGAGCACGCCGTGCAGTTGGGGTCTCAGTTCGCCAAGCCCGCCGCGGTGTCGGTGTACAACGCGCAATTGCTGGCCAACGCGCATGAACGGACACTACGTTTGCAGCGCGCCTTGGACAGCCGATCGGTGATCGATCAGGCGATCGGCATCATCCGCAGCCGGTCGGGTGGCAGCGCCGATGAGGCCTTCGAACGGCTCATCCACATCAGCCAAACCGAGAACGTCAAGCTGCATGCCGTCGCCGAACGGCTGGTCGAGGAGGCCGTGCGGCGGGCCCGTGCACGGCGTCACTGGACCCGTTAATGCGGTGGCCCCTCCGCGAGCTCGGCCAACGCAGCCACGAGCATCGAGCGGGAATGCCGATCGCTCATCAATCTGCGAGAGACGTCGGTCAGGTGTTCGCCCTGGGCCCGCGCGTAGGTCCGCAACAGACTGAACGCTTCCTCCACGGACACTTCCAGCATTTCGCGGAGGAAGCCCTTGGCCTGCTCGACGATGACGCGGCTGGTCAGTGCGGACCGTAGTGGCGGCACGACGGTGGAGGGTGTGGGCGGGTGTTCCTGGAGGATCGCGACGCATGCGATGTGTGTCAGGGTCTGGCTGACGAGCAGATCTGCCTCGGTGAGCTCGCCGGTACGGGTGCCGAGCAAGCCGAGCGCGCCCAACACGATGCCGGCGGCCCGCATCGGAACGGCGTGCACCGACGCGAAGCCAGCCCCGACCGCGGCCGGAACAAACCGCGGCCACCGCTCTATGGCCCCTTGAATGTCGGCGACCGAGACCGGTTGGCCGGTGGCGTAGCAGTCCACGCATGGACCTTCGTCGGCTTGTAGCTGGAAGAGCTCGAGTTCGCGGGCCTGCTCAGAGGTGACGGCCAGCAGGCGGAGCTGGTGCAGTGGGTCGGCAAGCAGAAATGCCGCGGCGTCGATGTCGAGCAACTCAGCACAGCGCTCCGTCAGCTCGGTCAGCAGGTCGACCACGTCGAAGTCGTCGAGCAGGCTATCGACGAGCGAAACGACGGCGTCCAGCACGCGAGTTTCACGAGAAGTGTCAGTCACGGTGCCCAACTTCCTGGACTTTCGAGTCCGCTAAGGCGCATCAGTCGGCCTCGAGCTTCAGCCGGCGGTCGAGGATGTCGCGGGCGACGTCGGTGGCGCTGCGGCCGGTGGCGTAGGCGTGGGCCCGCAGCCGGACCAGGGCCTCGGCCGGCTCAACTCCCAGCTGAGCGACCAGCATGCCGGTGGCCTGGCTGACCTCCGCGCGACTCAGCGTGTTGAGTCCGGCCCAGGCATTGCTGTTGGGGTCGGCGACGGCGGC
>DATIOT010000259.1:0-5757 GCA_035472875.1 Mycobacterium sp. | reverse complement strand
CGAGATCTCGATGACCCTGCTCATCGCTGGCGAGATCGGCGGCTTCGGAGTGATCCTCGCCGGATTCATCGTCGGGCAGCTGCTGTGAACCGGCCAGGCACACTGAAACCATGGACCCGGTAGTCGCGCTGCGGCAGATCGCCTACTACAAGGACCGGAGCCGCCAAGACCCCAGACGCGTGATGGCGTATCGCAACGCCGCCGACATCGTCGAGGGTCTGGACGACGCCGCCCGAGAACGCCATGGTCAGGCCAACAGCTGGCAAGCGCTGCCGGGCATCGGGCCCAAAACCGCTAAGGTCATCTCCCAGGCCTGGTCCGGTCGCGAACCCGACCTGCTGGTCGAATTACGCGCCACTGCAACAGATCTCGGTGGCGGCGACGTCCGTGCCGCGCTACGCGGGGATCTGCATCTGCATTCGAACTGGTCGGACGGGTCGGCGCCGATCGAGGAGATGATGGCTACCGCGTCAGCGCTCGGCCATGAGTATTGCGCGTTGACCGACCACTCGCCGCGGCTGACGATCGCCAACGGCCTGTCGCCGCAGCGGCTGCGCAAACAGCTCGACGTGATCGACGAGTTGCGCGATGAGTTCGCGCCGATGCGCATTCTCACTGGGATCGAGGTGGACATCCTCGAGGACGGCAGCCTGGACCAGGAACCCGAGCTGCTGGAACGCCTCGATGTGGTCGTGGCCAGCGTGCATTCGAAGCTGTCGATGGATTCGGCCGCGATGACCCGCCGCATGGTACGGGCCGTCTCGAACGGCCACGCCGACGTGCTCGGGCACTGCACCGGCCGACTGGTCGCTGGGAACCGCGGCATCCGGCCTGAATCGAAGTTCGACGCCGAGGCGGTCTTCACCGCCTGCCGCGATCACGGCACCGCTGTGGAAATCAACTCTCGTCCCGAGCGCCGCGACCCGCCGACCCGTTTGCTGAACCTCGCGCTGGAGACCGGATGCTTGTTCAGCATCGATACCGACGCGCACGCGCCCGGCCAGCTGGACTTCCTCGGCTACGGCGCCCAACGTGCGTTGGACGCCGGCGTTCCGGTGGACCGTATTGTCAACACCTGGCCGGCCGACCAGCTGCTGCAGTGGACCGCTTCGAGCTAGACCAACCGTCAGTCCGGTAGGTGCGGCATCTCCAAGCCGGGGTCGCGGCCGACCAACACCGCGCGGGTGAGCGCGGATTTGCCGTAGCGCCGGCGCACCCGATCGACCGCCGTGTCTACCGCCAGCGACTCCCCGCTAAATGGCAGCATCAACTGCTGAGCGCCGGTGCGATCGATACCCGACACCGCGAAGCCAACCAGGGTCAATCCCCGCTCTGCGATCGCGGGCGTGGCCGAACTGACCAGTTGCCGAGCGGCGGCCAGGATGGGCTGCGTCGACGATGTGGCCCACGGCAGCGTGCGTGACCGGGTCGCCCTGCTGAAGTCGTCGAACCGGAGCCGCAGCACCACCGTGCGACCAGTGCGCCCGGCCGCCCGCATCCGGGCGGTGATTCGGTCTATGAGGTTGACCACCACCGCGTCGACCTCGGCGGGTGACATCCGGTTGCCGGCACGGCCCAGCGCCCGCTGGGCGCCGACAGACCGGCGACGCACACCGGTGGTCACCCGGCGGCGGTCGATATTGCGGGACAGCGCATACAGTTGGCGGCCCATGGCGGCACCCAGCAACGAGGCCAGCGTCGACTCGCTGAGCTCGGCGACGTCGGCGACGGTCACGATGCCGTGCGCGTGCAGCTTGTCGGCGGTCTTGGCGCCCACGCCCCACAATCGGCGTACTGGTAACGGGCGAAGGAATGCCAGCTCCTGATCGGGCGGCACCAACAGCAGTCCGTCGGGCTTGGCTTCCTGGCTGGCGACTTTCGCAAGAAATTTGGTCCGGGCGACCCCGACGGTAATGGGCAGTCCGACGCGATCGCGCACTTCCGCGCGCAGCCGCTCCGCGATCTGGACCGGTGTGCCGGAGAGTCGGCCGAGGCCGCTGACGTCAAGGAAGGCTTCGTCGACCGATACTGCCTCCACGATCGGCGTGACGTCACGAAACACCTCGAACACCGCGTCGCTGGCGCGGGTATAAGCGGTCATCCGAGGCGGCACCACCACGGCGTGCGGGCACAGCCATCGTGCCTGCGCCCCGCCCATTGCGGTGCGCACCCCGTAGGCCTTGGCCTCGTAGCTGGCCGCCAGCACGACCCCACCGCCCACGACCACCGGGCGGCCACGCAAAGTCGGGTCGTCGCGCTGTTCTACGGACGCGTAGAACGAATCCAGGTCCGCGTGCAGAATGGACGCATCACACCGCACGAACATATGTTCGCATTCGGTACCGACAGGTTGGCCTAGTTAGTAGCTCTCGCCGTAGATGCTGCTGACCCAGATGTGGGCGAGGGTGTCGACGACGTGGTCCTCGCTAACCGCCGGGTGCTCGGCGGACAAGGTGGCCATCATGGTGCGTTCGTTCATCTGGTTCAGCGACGTCGCGAGGTCTGCCGCCGGAATGGTCTCCGGTGCGGCACCGCGCGCTCGTTCGGCGCTGATCATGGCCGCAGTCTGGTCGATCCACTTCTGCATGAAGCCCGACCACACGGCCCGAACCTCCGAGCTGGTGGCCAGCGCTTCGGTCCCTGCCAGGGCAACAGCACGATGCGAGCCGAACGCCGTGAAGAACGCTTTGATGCCGTTTCCCCACACTCGACGCGGATCCGCGGGCAGCCGTTGTACCGCGCCGTCGAACTCTGCGTCGGCACGGGCGATCATCGGCTCGAGCAGCGTGAGCAGCACCGCCTCCTTGGACGGGAAATAGAAGTAGAACGTCGGCCGGGAGATGCCGGCGCCCTTGGCCAGGTCGTCGACCGAGATGTCGGCGAGCGCGCGCTCTTCGAGCAGCCGCTCGGCAGTCGCAAGGATCGCCTGCTCGCGGTCGTCGCCGGACGGGCGGCTGGAACGCCGGCCCCGCGGGGCACGAGTCGAACTGGCGGTGGTCACTTCCGCTACTTTACACAGAGTTGAAAATTTCGACACTATGTTGACTACTTCGACACGCCGTTGATAGCGTTGGCCCATGACTGAGCACCTCGACGTTCTCATCGTGGGCGCCGGTATCTCGGGGGTGAGCGCGGCCTGGCACCTGCAGGACCGCTGCGCGACCAAGAGCTACGCCATCCTGGAAAAGCGCGCGGCCATGGGCGGCACCTGGGATCTGTTCCGCTACCCCGGCATCCGGTCCGACTCCGACATGTACACGCTGGGTTTCCGCTTCCGTCCCTGGACTGAGCGCCAGGCCATTGCCGATGGCAAGCCGATCCTCGAGTACGTCAAGGGCACTGCGGCGATGTACGGCATCGACAAGCACATCCGGCTCAACCACAAGTTCGTCAGCGCCGACTGGTCCAACGCGGAGAACCGCTGGACCGTGCACTTCGAAAACAACGGCACGCCCAGCACGATCACCTGCTCATTCCTGTTTTTGTGCAGCGGCTACTACAACTACGAGCAGGGCTATGCGCCGACCTTCCCCGGCTCGGAAGACTTCGCCGGGCCGATCATCCACCCGCAGCACTGGCCCGAGGACCTCGATTACGCCGACAAGAACATCGTCGTGATCGGCAGTGGTGCCACCGCGGTCACTCTGATTCCGGCGCTGGCGAATTCAGGCGCCAAACTCGTCACGATGTTGCAGCGCTCACCGACCTATGTCGTCTCTCAGCCAAAGCGGGACAAGATGGCCGACCGTCTCAACCGCTGGCTGCCTGAGAAGATGGCATACTTCGCGGTTCGCTGGAAGAACGTGCTGCGGCAGGCGGCGCTATATCGGGCCTGTCAGAAGTGGCCGCAGCGGATGCGAAGCATCCTCCTCGGCTACGTTAAGCGCCGGCTTCCCGAGGGCTACGACGTGGAGAGACACTTTGGCCCGCAATACAACCCGTGGGACCAGCGGCTGTGTCTGGTCCCGAGCGGCGACCTGTTCCGCGCCATCCGGCACGGTAAGGCCGAGGTGGTCACCGACACCGTTGACCGGTTCACCCCGACCGGCATCCGGCTCAACTCGGGCGACGAACTGCCCGCCGATATCATCATCACCGCAACGGGATTGAACCTGCAGCTGTTTGGTGGCGCCACCGTCACCGTCGACGGGCAGCCGGTGGACCTGACCAAGACGATGGCTTATAAGGGCATGATGCTGTCCGGGCTGCCCAACATGATCTACACGGTTGGATACACCAACGCATCCTGGACGCTGAAGGCCGACCTGGTGTCGGAGTTCGCCTGCCGTCTGTTGAATCACATGGACGCCAACGGTTTTGCGACAGTCGTGGTCGAGCACCCCGGTTCGGACGTGGAGGAGCGCCCATTTATGGAGTTCACCCCGGGATACGTGCTGCGCTCGCTGGACGAGTTGCCCAAGCAGGGTTCGCGCACCCCGTGGCGACTGAATCAGAACTACCTGCGCGACATTCGTCTGATCCGGCGCGGCAAGATCGCCGACGAGGGCCTGCGATTCGCTAAAAAGCCTGTCCCAGTAGCGGTTTAGTGGCCGTTTGACCCCTCGACCACGACTATGCCGTCGTCGTCGCAGTAGGCGAGCTCGCCGGGCACGAAGGTGACCCCACCCAGACTGAGCTCGACGTCACGCTCCCCGGCGCCAGTCTTAGTGCTCTTACGTGGATTGGTGCCCAGCGCCTTGATGCCGATGTCGATGCCGCGCAGCGCCGCGGCATCACGTACTGCGCCGTTGACGATCAGCCCGGCCCACCCGTTGGAGCGGGCCAATTCGGCGATGACGTCCCCGACCAGCGCGGTGTGCAGGGAGCCGGCACCATCGATAATCAGTACCCCGCCCGCGCTCGGCTGCGACAGCACCGATTTCAGCAACGCGTTGTCCTGGAAGCACCGCACGGTGCTGATTGGCCCGGCGAATTGCGGGCGGCCGCCGAACTGGCGGAACTGGAGATCGCAGCTGCGAACACCAGGGCCAATGCTGTCGACGAGGTCGGCGGTTGGCCGGAATGACACGGTCACTTCTGCGATGCTAGCCAGCGCGGTGCCGCTCAGCGGCGTCGCAGCTGCCGAATCAGCAGGATGGCCAATAGGCTGAGCGTCAGGGCGACCAACAGCGGTACCGGGGACTGGTGCCGCGCCAGAGCCGAAACATCGGAGGAGACCGGGTTGTTGGCGTCTTCTACGGTCGACTTGGCCTGTGCCGCGGTGTCTTTGGCAGCCGCAGCAATTTCGCCGTTGGTTTCGATCCGCTGCTGCATGTCGACGGGCTGCTCGGCTGGCTGCCCGACTGGCTTACCAGGCGCGGGTTCAGGGCTTTTGGCGGGTGCCTTCTTGGCGGGCGCTTTTTTGGCTGCCGCTTTCTTGGCGGGCGCCTTTTTCGCAGGTGCTTTTTTAGCGGGCGCTTTCGCGGTCTTCTTGACTGCCTTAGCGGGAGGTTTCTTTTCCGGCGGTGGCGATGTGCCGTCGGGTTCGCTGTTGGGTTGATCCTGCGGGTCTGCCATGCGGCCGCTCCTTTGCAGCTTTCTCTCGCTTTTTTCTAGCGCACCGGATTACTCGCGTCCCATCATGCCAGGACGTTTGGCGGCGCTTCGGCGACCAGGGCCGGTCACGGCCGGCGCCGCACAGCCCATAGGCCGCCTGCGGCGACCAGCGCCACCGTCACCACCACAAACGGCCACACCGGGACGTCGCCGCCGGCATCGTTGGCAGTGGCGGCCGGCCCAGGTGTGCCGCTGCCGGGG
>DATIOT010000258.1:0-11331 GCA_035472875.1 Mycobacterium sp. | reverse complement strand
CAGGGCGACGGCATTACCGCGGTGATCTCGCAGCGCATGCGCGGTCAGCAGGTGGAGCAGCTGGTCTCTGCTGCCGCTGACTAGGGCCGGTCCAACCGGCGTTAGACCACTTGGAAGAATGTCAGCGTGTCGCAAGGTCTTTGGATCGCCATCGCGGTCGTCGCCGCCCTGGTCGTCATCGCCGCGCTGGTCCTGGGCCTGGTGCGCTACCGTCGGCGGCGGATCAGCCTGTCGGCCCGGCCCGAACCAGCCGCAATAGACCGCTCGGGTGGCTA
Source organism: Mycobacterium sp. (assembly GCA_035472875.1). Lineage (GTDB taxonomy): Bacteria > Actinomycetota > Actinomycetes > Mycobacteriales > Mycobacteriaceae > Mycobacterium. The sequence continues at coordinate 11,056 of DATIOT010000258.1, read as the reverse complement.
TTCCGCGTCGTCCGGCATCACACTCAGTCAGTCCGCACCGACGATCGACACCAGTGGGCTGCCCGCCGTCGGAGACGACGCGACCATCCCTCGCGACGCGCCGCGGCGCACGATCTCCGATGTACACCTTCCGGACGTCGAGACCGTCACGCCGCCGCCCGCGGCTCCGCCTGCTATAGAGACCCCCGCCGTCCCGGAAGTCGCCGCGGCACCCGAAGCCGTGCCGCCAGCCGAGGTCGCCGAGATCGAGGCCATCGCACCGCCCGAAGGCCGACTGGAACGGCTCCGCGGGCGGCTGGCCAGATCGCAGAATGCGATCGGGCGCAGCGTGCTGGGGCTGATCGGCGGCGGCGACCTGGACGAGGACTCCTGGCAGGACGTCGAGGACACCTTGCTGGTCGCCGATCTGGGCCCGGTAGTCACCGAGTCAGTGGTCTCGCAGCTGCGTAGCCGCCTGGCCAGCAGCAACGTACGCACCGAGGCCGACGCGAGGGCCGTGCTGCGCGATGTCCTGATCAACGAGCTGCAACCCGGAATGGACCGCTCGATCCGCGCCTTGCCGCACGCCGACCATCCCTCGGTCCTGCTGGTCGTCGGTGTCAACGGCACTGGAAAAACCACCACCGTCGGCAAGTTGGCGCGGGTGCTGGTGGCCGACGGACGCCGCGTCGTGCTGGGCGCGGCCGACACGTTCCGGGCCGCGGCCGCCGATCAACTGCAGACCTGGGCGGCCCGAGTGGGCGCAGAGGTGGTGCGCGGGGCGGAAGGCGCTGACCCGGCGGCTGTGGCCTTCGACGCCGTCGACAAGGGCATCGCCGCGGGTGCCGACGTCGTCGTCATCGACACCGCCGGGCGGCTGCACACCAAGGTCGGGCTGATGGACGAACTCGACAAAGTCAAGCGCGTGGTAACCCGGCGCGCGGCTGTCGACGAAGTGTTGCTGGTGCTCGACGCCACCATCGGGCAGAACGGGCTGGTGCAAGCCCGGGTGTTCGCCGACGTCGTGGACATCACCGGCGCGGTCTTGACGAAGTTGGACGGAACGGCCAAGGGCGGCATCGTTTTCCGCGTGCAGCAAGAACTCGGCGTGCCGGTGAAGCTGGTCGGACTCGGTGAAGGACCCGACGATCTGGCGCCCTTTGAGCCCGCCGCTTTTGTCGACGCGTTGCTTGGCTGAAACCCCTAACACACAACGCGCGACGTTAATCCTGACGAAACATGGTTGCTCCATTGCCGAAACAACCATTGCGCAAGGTTCTGGATCAGGTCATCAGGCACCTGTCTGATGACCATTTCAGGGCCGACCGGAGGTGATAGCGAGTGGACCAATACCCGATACTGGGCCAGCCCAATACAGGCGATACCGCCTGGATGTTGGCGAGCTCCGCACTGGTGTTGCTGATGACGCCAGGCCTGGCGTTCTTCTACGGCGGCATGGTGCGGGTCAGAAGCGTGCTCAACATGCTCATGATGAGCATCAGCGCGATGGGCGTGGTGACCGTGCTGTGGGTGCTCTACGGCTACTCGATTGCATTCGGCGACGACGTCGGCAACATCATGGGCAATCCGACTGAGTACTGGGGTCTAAAGGGTCTCATCGGTGTCAACGCGGCGGCGGCGGATCCGAGCACGCAGACCGCGGCGGTGAACATCCCACTGGCGGGCACATTGCCGGCTACGGTATTTGTGGCATTCCAGCTGATGTTCGCAATCATCACGGTCGCGCTGATCTCGGGTGCGGTTTCCGACCGGCTGAAGTTCGGCGCCTGGCTGGTGTTCGCCGGGCTGTGGGCGACGTTCGTCTACTTCCCAGTCGCGCACTGGGTCTTCGCGTTTGACAAGTTCGCGTCCGCGCACGGCGGCTGGATCGCCAACAAGCTGCACGCGATCGACTTCGCCGGCGGAACTGCCGTCCACATCAATTCCGGTGTGGCCGGCCTGATGCTGGCGATCGTGCTAGGTAAGCGCCGCGGCTGGCCCACGACGCTGTTTCGTCCGCACAATCTGCCGTTTGTGATGCTCGGTGCCGGCTTGCTGTGGTTCGGTTGGTACGGATTCAACGCTGGATCAGCGACCAGCGCCAATGGCGCGGCCGGGTCAACATTCATGACCACCACCATCGCAACGGCCACGGCCATGCTCGGCTGGATGCTCACCGAGCGCATCCGCGATGGCAAGGCTACGACCCTGGGTGCAGCGTCGGGAATCGTCGCCGGACTCGTCGCCATCACACCGTCCTGCTCATCGGTCAACGTCCTGGGCGCATTGGTGGTCGGCTTGGTGGCCGGTGTGGTGTGCGCGCTGGCGTGTGGGCTGAAATTCAAGCTCGGCTTCGATGACTCGCTGGACGTGGTCGGGGTCCACCTAGTCGGTGGTCTGGCGGGCACGCTACTGGTGGGTCTGCTGGCCGCCCCGGAGAGCCCGGCCATCAACGGCGTCGCGGGCGTATCCAAGGGATTGTTCTACGGCGGCGGCTGGGCTCAGCTGGAACGGCAAGCGATCGGCGCGTTCAGCGTTCTCTTCTACTCCGGCATCGTCACCCTTATCATCGCTTTGGTCCTGAAATACACCATCGGGCTGCGGCTTGGCGCTGAGGAAGAGGCCTCGGGCATTGACGAGGCCGAGCACGCCGAAAGCGGATACGATTTCGCCGTGGTCACCGGGTCGGTGCTTCCTCCGCGGGTCAATGTGGAGGACACTCGGAATGGCCTAGAAGAGCGAGTGGACGAGAGAGTGGAGGCAGAGCAGATATGAAGCTCATCACCGCGATCGTGAAGCCGTTCACCCTCGATGATGTCAAGACCAGTCTCGAGGAAGCGGGCGTCCTGGGGATGACGGTCAGCGAGATTCAGGGCTATGGGCGGCAGAAGGGTCACACCGAGGTTTACCGGGGAGCTGAATACTCGGTCGACTTCGTGCCGAAGGTGCGGATCGAGGTCGTCGTCGACGATTCTATTGTCGACAAAGTCGTGGACAGCATTGTCCGGTCGGCGCGTACCGGCAAGATCGGTGACGGCAAGGTCTGGGTCAGCCCCGTGGAAACCATTGTGCGAGTGCGCACTGGTGAACGCGGCACCGATGCTCTATGACACTGATCGAAAATTGCTGATCCAACCCGGGCGGGCCGGGAGGGTATGACACCGAACCGGCCCGACCCGTCCGGGGCATCTAGACCCGCCGACGTCACGGAAACAGAGAGCGCTTGCGGGGCAAGCGATTTAGTTGCCGCGCGGCGCAACTTGTTGTCAGATGGGTTTAACCTGCATGCGGCGGAGCTGCGGCACGCGTGGGTGGATCTCCACGAGTCGTGGTTGACCACCAAGGCGGCCGAAATCGGGATCACCGATACCAGTGGCTTCGCGATCGTCGGGGTCGGTGGCCTGGGCCGCCACGAGTTGTTGCCGTACTCCGACCTGGACCTAATGCTGTTGCACGACAATAAATCTGCCGATGTGCTGCAGCGGGTCGCCGATAAGCTGTGGTATCCGTTGTGGGATGCCAACGTTCGGCTTGACCACAGCGTGCGAACCGTCTCCGGGGCACTCGGCATCGCCAATACTGACATGATCGTGGCCCTGGGCATGTTGGACGCTCGCCACATAGCCGGTGATGCACAGCTGTCCGAGGAATTGATCTCCGGCACAAGAAGGCAGTGGCGCAGCGCAATTCGTTCTCGAATGGACGAGCTTGTCGAAATAACCCACGCTCGCTGGCAGCGTTGTGGCCGGATCTCGCAACGAGCTGAGCCCGACCTGAAATCGGGTCGCGGCGGGCTTCGCGACGTCCAATTGCTGGACGCGCTGGGGGTCGCCCAGCTCATCGACCGCCACGGTATGGCTCGCCCGGAAACGCCGGGAGGTTCACTGGATGATGCCTATCTGACGCTGCTCGATGTGCGCACCGAGCTGCACCGGGTGTCTGGCCGCGGACGTGATCAGCTGCTGGCCCAATTCGCCGACGAGATTAGCGCCGCCTTGCACATCGGTGACCGGTTCGACTTGGCGCGCAAGCTGTCCGACGCGGGCCGCACCATTGCTTACCACGCCGAAACCGGCTTGCGGACCGCTGAAAACGCGTTGCCGCGGCGTGGCGTGTCGGTCTTGGTTCGGCGGCCCAAACGGCGGCCACTGGACGAGGGCGTCGTCGAGTACGCCCGCGAAATCGTGCTCGCCCGCGATGCCCAACCTGAAAGCGACCCTGGTCTGGTGCTACGCGTGGCGGCCGCAGCGGCCGACACCGGGTTGCCGATCGGCGCCGCCACGCTGAGTCATCTGGCGGCTAGCGCCCCCGAGATGCCGACTCCTTGGCCGCGCGAGGCATTGGACGACCTGCTGGTTGTGCTCTCCGCCGGTCCCACCACGGTGGCGACAATCGAAGCGCTCGACCGCACCGGGCTATGGGGACGGTTGTTGCCGGAATGGGGTGCAATTCGCGACCTTCCGCCCCGCGACGTCGCGCACAAGTGGACGGTTGACCGTCATGTGGTCGAGACCGCCGTCCATGCGGCGCCATTGTCCACTCGCGTCGCGCGACCCGATTTGCTTGCGCTCGGCGCGTTGCTGCACGACATCGGTAAGGGCCGGGGCGTCGATCACAGTGCGCTCGGGGCCGAGATGGCCCTTGAGATCGGCCCCAGGCTCGGCGTCTCGCCAACCGACGTCGAGTTGCTGGCGAAGCTGGTCGGCCACCACCTGCTACTGCCGATCGTGGCTACCCGAAGCGACCTGAACGACCCCAAAACCATTGAGGGCGTCTCGGACGCACTCGACGGGGATCCGCAACTGCTCGAGGTGCTGCACGCGCTGACGGAGGCGGACTCGAAGGCCACCGGCCCCGGGGTGTGGAGCGAATGGAAGGCCTTGCTGGTCGAGGATCTGGTGAATCGCTGCCGGATTGTGATGGCGGGTGAGCCTCTCCCGCAGGCCGAACCAACTGCACCCCGCTATCTTTCGCTCGCGGCCGACCACGGAGTACACGTGGAGATCAGGCCCACTGACGGTTCGCGCGCCTACCACGTCGTGATGGTCGCCCCTGATCAGCGGGGATTGATGTCCAAAGCAGCCGCCGTGCTGGCGCTGAACTCGCTGGGAGTCCATTCGGCGACGGTGAACAGCCACGAAGGTGTCGCGATCACCGAATTCGTGGTGTCGCCCCACTTCGGTTCCCCGGCCGTCGCCGAATTGCTGCGTCAGCAGTTCGTCGGTGCCCTTGCCGGCGACATCGACGTCCTCGGCATGGTGGAAAAACGTGAAACCGAGGCTGCGAGTTCGGCGTCCGCGCGGGCGGGCGAGGTGCTGGCTGGAGTGCCCGTCACGCGTTCGACCGCCCCGCCCCGAATCTTGTGGCTCGACACTGCCGCTGAAGGCCAGCTGGTCGTCGAAGTCCGCGCCATGGATCGGCCCGGCTTGCTCGCACTGCTGACCCGGGCCCTGGAACGCGCAGGAGCAGATATCGTCTGGGCGAAGGTCAACACTTTCGGATCGACGGCGGCCGATGTGTTCTGCGTAGTGCTGCCAACCGATTCCGCTGCGGCCGAGCCAAGCGGTGACGAAGGCGCGCGAGCTGAGGTGGAGAAACATCTGTTGGCCGCCTTGGGTCCTCCGGGGGACGTCGCGATCATCTAGTCAGAGAATCACGACTGCCCCGAGTTCAATTGCCGCAAAGCAACAATGCGTTCCTTGAGCTGGTCGCGGGTCGCAGCGGCTATCGGTGGCCCTCCGCAACGGCGGCGAAGTTCGTTATGGATCCAGCCGTGCGGTTTGCCGGTGCGGTGATTGGTTAGCGACACGAGCATGTTGAGCTCGCGGCGCAGGTCGCGTAGCTGGCCATGCATGGACACCGACGGCGCCGGCGGCGCCCCCTGCGCGGCGGCCGCCCGTTTCTGCAGCTGCTCGTCTTGGCGGCGGCGCAGCAGAGCGCGCATCTGGTCGGCGTCGAGCAAGCCGGGAATACCGAGGTAGTCGGCTTCCTCGTCGCTTCCGGCCGGGGTGGCGGTGCCGAACGAGGACCCATCAAAGATGACCTGATCCAGCTCGGCGTCGGCACCCAATGACGTGAAACTCTTGTCCGTTTCCGTCTTTTCGTTTTGCGCCGTGACGGCGGGATTCCCGTCGAGGGGATCGTCGGCTTCGCGGTGCGGCTGGCCGAGCACATGATTGCGCTGGGCCTCCAACTCACTTGCCAGCCGCAGCAGGTTAGGCACCGACGGCACGAAGATGCTTGCGGTTTCTCCTGGCCGGCGAGATCGCACAAACCGGCCGATGGCCTGCGCGAAGAACAGCGGCGTCGAGGCGCTCGTGGCGTAGATCCCGACCGAAAGGCGAGGAACGTCAACGCCTTCGGAGACCATTCGTACTGCGACGAGCCACCGGCTGGTGCTCTCCGCGAATGCGGTGATGCGGGCTGACGATCCGGGGTCGTCGGATAGCACCACCGTGGGCGCCTCCGAGGTCATCTTCTTCAGCAGGGCGGCGTACGCGCGCGCTGCGGTCCGGTCGGAGGCGATGATCATCCCGCCGGCGTCGGGCACGTGCGTGCGCAGCTGGCGTAGCCGCTCATCGGCAGCCATGATGACCGCGGGCATCCATTCGCCGGCGGCGTCCAGCGCGGTGCGCCACGCCCGTGCGGTCTGCTCCACGGACAGTGGCTCGCCCAGCCGTGCCGCGTGCTCTTCGCCAGCGTTGTCCCGCCAGCGTGCCTGCCCCGAGTAAGCGAGGAACACTACCGGCCGGACACACCGTCGGCAAGAGCTTCGGCGTAGCCGTACGTGTGGTCGGCTTGCGAACGTAGCGCCCCGTCGACGCCGGACGTGTAGCTGACAAACGGGATTGGGCAGTCGTCACTACGAAAAGGGGTGCCCGTCAGGGCAAGTCGGCGCGTGGCGTCGCTGAACGCTTCCCGGATAGCGTCACCCCAGGTCTTGGCGTCACCGCCATGATGGATCTCATCGAAGATGACCAAGGTTTTGCGTTGCTCGGTGCGCACCCGGTGCAGCGTCGGGTGCGAGGCGACCTGGGCGTAGGTAACCATCACGCCGTGATACTCGGGCGAGGTCTGGGGGCTGGTATTGGAGAAACGTGGGTCCAGGGCAAGACCTTGCCGTTGCGCAGCCTGTGCCCACTGGACCTTGAGGTGCTCGGTGGGCACCACGACAGTGATCTGCTCGACGGCCCGATGGCCAAGCAGTTCGGCCGCCACTCGCAGCGCGAACGCGGTTTTTCCGGATCCGGGGGTCGCCACGGCCAGGAAATCGCGCGGCTGGGCGGCCAGGTATTTCACCAGCGCCCGGCGCTGCCAGCCCCGCAACGCCCGGCCGCCGGCATGGCCGGTATCGACGGTTTCGTCGGCCGCGCTGACCGGCTGCATCGACACAGCTCCCCCCGTAGATGCTCTGCTGCGCGTGTTGGTTCGCGATCGCGCCGTTACAAGTCTTCAGCCTGCCTGCGGCGCCAACGCCGCGACGGCGAGTGTGAAATGTAGCATGGCAACGTATTTCGGCGCTGCAGCGACTTGGCCCGGCTATCCCGATCGCTGCGTTTGGTTCGCCAGGTCGCGGGTTTCGAGCCACGCGTGGATTCGTCCCGCGACGTCAGCCCATCCCAGTTCGAGCATCATGTTGTGCCCCATGCCGGAAAAGAATTCCGGCTCGGTCTGGTAGGCGCGTGCCGTGGCGCGCACGTCGGCGATGCTGACAAATCCGTCGTGCTCGGCGCCGAGAACCAGCATCGGCGTGGTTACTCGCCGGGCCTTGACGCGTCGGAACGTCGGATCAATCGCGGAGGCGCGAATGCTCTCGGCTCCGGCGCGTGCCATACACGATTCAACGATGGTCTCGGGCGTGTGCACGCAGAAGAGGTAATCGCGAGTAAGCGCCGGGGTGTTGATGAATTCGAGCAATGTGTCGCCGGCGAACGCCCGGATGGAGATCAACGGGTGGCGGCGCCACACGCGCAATGCCAGCGCAAGCACGCCCTGCGGCGGCACAGACCCCACCAATACGGCGGCCGGTGCGCTGTGGTTTTCGAGGTAGCGCTGCACCACGAAGCCGCCGAGGGAATGGCCGATGAGCACAGGCTGGCCACCCAGGTTGTCGGCCGTGGCCCGGACATCGTCGACATAGTCGGCGATAGAACATGAGCGCAACGGCTTCGTCGTGGGGCTGGTGCCGTGTCCGCGCAGGCTCAGTGCGACCGCGCGATAGCCCGCATCTGCGAAGAAGTCCAGGAAGTGGTCGTCCCAACACCACGCGCCATGCCAGCCGCCGTGCACGAATAGCAGCGGCACCGGATGCGCGTCACTGCAGGTCCCCTTGTCGATCACCTCGAGCATGAGCCTGACCCCTTAGCTGCGACGATCCCGAGGATAGCTTCTGGTTGACCCGCTGCGCCCGGCTTCGTCACGCTCGCGCCCGCTAGGCTGGCGGGGTGTTTGAATCGCTGTCTGACCGGTTGACCGGTGCCCTACAGGGGCTGCGCGGCAAGGGTCGACTGACCGACGCCGATATCGACGCCACCACCCGCGAAATTCGGCTGGCGCTGCTGGAAGCCGACGTTTCGCTGCCCGTGGTGCGGGCATTCGTCGGCCGGATCAAAGACCGCGCCCGGGGCGCCGAAGTGTCGGGTGCCCTCAACCCGGCGCAGCAGGTCGTCAAGATCGTCAACGAAGAGCTCATCGGCATCCTCGGCGGTCAGACCCGCCAGCTGGCGTTCGCAAAGACGCCGCCGACCGTGCTGATGCTCGCCGGGCTTCAGGGATCCGGTAAGACGACGCTGGCCGGCAAATTGGCCGCGTGGCTTCGCGGCCAGGGACACACGCCACTTCTGGTGGCCTGCGACCTGCAGCGGCCCGCCGCGGTGAACCAGCTGCAAGTCGTCGGTCAGCGCGCGGGCGTACCCGTGTTCGCGCCGCATCCTGGCACGTCGCCCGAGTCCGGCCCCGGTGACCCGGTCGCCGTCGCGTCAGCCGGGCTCGCCGAGGCCCACGCCAAGCACTTCGACGTCGTCATCGTCGACACCGCCGGGCGGCTGGGCATCGACGAGGAGCTGATGGCCCAGGCCGCGGCCATCCGGGACGCCATCGATCCCGATGAAGTGCTGTTCATTCTGGACGCGATGATCGGCCAGGATGCCGTCACCACCGCCGAAGCGTTCCGCGAGGGTGTCGGCTTCACCGGTGTGGTGTTGACCAAGCTCGACGGTGACGCCCGCGGTGGGGCCGCGTTGTCGGTCCGCGAGGTCACCGGTGTCCCAATCCTTTTCGCCTCCACCGGCGAGAAGCTGGAGGACTTCGACGTCTTCCACCCGGACCGCATGGCCAGCCGCATCTTGGGCATGGGCGACGTGCTCAGCCTGATCGAACAGGCCGAGCAGGTGTTCGACGCCGAGCAGGCCGAGGCCGCCGCCGCCAAGATCGGCACCGGCGAGCTGACCCTGGAGGATTTCCTGGAACAGATGCTCGCCATCCGCAAGATGGGTCCGATCGGCAACCTGTTGGGCATGCTGCCCGGGGCCGGTCAGATGAAGGAGGCTTTGGCCGAGGTCGACGACAGACAGCTGGACCGGTTGCAGGCCATCATCCGCGGGATGACGCCACAAGAGCGGGCCGACCCCAAGATCATCAACGCGTCGCGGCGGCTGCGCATCGCCAACGGCTCGGGGGTGACGGTGACGGAGGGCAATCAGCTGGTCGACCGCTTCTTCGAAGCCCGCAAGATGATGTCGTCCATGCTCGGCGGCATGGGCATCCCCGGTATCAGCCGCAAGTCCGCGACGCGAAAGGGCAAGGGAGCGAAAGGCAGAAAAGGCAAGAAGGGGGGACGGGGCCCGACGCCGCCTAAGGTCAGGAGCCCACTCGGGCCCGGCATGCCGGGCATGCCGGCAGGATTCCCCGATCTGTCACAGATGCCCGAAGGCCTCGATGAGCTGCCGCCCGGGCTCGCCGACTTTGATCTGTCTAAGCTGAAGTTCCCGGGCAAGAAGTAGCCGCGCGGTGCGCATGCACGTGCGAGGTCTGGGGCTGCCCGACGAGACCGAGATCGAACTGTGGATCGCTGACGACCGCATCAGCATGGAGCCGGTTGCCGGGGCCGACACGGTTTTTGACGGCGGCTGGATCCTGCCCGGACTGGTGGATGCGCACTGCCACGTCGGGCTTGGTCACCAGGGCGAGATCGAACTCGACGAGACGATCGCCCAAGCCGAGATCGAACGCGATGTCGGCGCGCTGCTGTTACGTGACTGCGGCGCACCGACCGACACTCGCAGCCTGGATGACCGCGATGATCTGCCCCGCATCATCCGGGCCGGAAAGCACCTGGCCAGACCCAAGCGCTACCAGAAGGGCTTCGCAGTCGAACTGGACGACGAATCGCAGCTGCCGGCAGCGGTGGCCGAGGAGGCGCGGCGCGGCGACGGCTGGATCAAGCTGGTCGGTGACTGGATCGACCGAAACATCGGCGATCTTGCCCCGCTGTGGTCCGACGACGTGCTCAAGGCAGCGATTCATACCGCACACGACCACGGCGCTCGCGTCACCGCGCACGTCTTCAGCGAGGACGCGCTGCCCGGCCTGATCAACGCCGGCATCGACTGCATCGAACACGGGACGGGGCTCACCGACGACACCATTGCCCTGATGCTTGAGCACGGCACCGCATTGGTCCCCACCCTGATCAACATCGAGAACTTCCCGGGCATCGCCGACCGCGCTACGCGCTATCCGGCCTACGCCGCTCACATCCGCGACCTGTATGTCCGTGGCTATGGGCGGATCGCCGCGGCGCGGGAGGCTGGCGTGCCGGTGTACGCCGGCACCGATGCCGGCAGCATGATCAAACACGGGCGGATCGCCGACGAGGTTCAAGCCCTCAAGGGGATCGGGATGAACCCAACCGAGGCGTTGGGCGCGGCGTGCTGGGATGCGCGTCGCTGGCTGGGCCGGCCCCGTCTGGATCACGGGACATCGGCTGACCTGTTGTGCTACTCCACCGACCCACGGCAGGGCCCCGGTGTGTTGAACCGGCCCGACCTGGTGATCTTGCGCGGCAAGACCTTTCGGC
>DATIOT010000257.1:0-6038 GCA_035472875.1 Mycobacterium sp. | reverse complement strand
AAGGCGTCCATCACCCTGGAATTCGACGGCGCGCCCGGCGATGTCGTGCCGCCCGACTTCGCCCTCGGCGTCGCTGCGCAGCAGGATGCCGCTATTAAAAACAAGCTGCCCAGTTAAGGCTCGCTCAGCTTGTGCCGCGATAGCGGCGCAGCGCCTCGGTGCGTTCGCTACCGTGGTCGATGATCGGCGCCGGATACCCTTGCGGCCGTTCGCCTTTGCGCAGATATGCGTCGTCGACCTCGCCCAGTTCGGGGACCCAGCGACGGATGTAATCGCCCGAAGGATCGAACTTCTCGCCCTGGGTGACCGGGTTGAACACCCGGAAATACGGCGCGGCGTCGGTGCCGGATCCCGCGCACCACTGCCACCCGTGCTGATTGTTGGCCATGTCGCCGTCCACGAGTTGATCCAGGAACCATTCGGCGCCCCACTGCCACGGCAGATGCAGGTCCTTGACCAAGAACGATGCGACGATCATCCGCACCCGGTTGTGCATAAAGCCGGTTTCGCGGAGTTGACGCATCCCGGCATCGACGAATGGAAACCCGGTTTCGCCTGCTTTCCAAACCTCGAAGCGGCGTTTCGCTTCGGCTCCGGTGTCGGTTTGGATGCTGTCGAACTCGCTGTTCCAATTGCGCCAGGCACTGGCGGGCCAGTTATTCAGCACATCGGCGTAGAAGTCTCGAAATGCCAACTCCCGCACGTACGTTTGCGCGCCGGTATGACGTAAGTCGAGGTCGGCGACCATTGTGCGGGGATGGATGGTGCCGAACTTGAGGTGCGCCGACATCCGGCTGGTGCCTTCGAGATCCGGTCTGTCGCGGTCCTGCGCGTAGCGATCCAGCCCGTCGTCGACGAACGACTTCCATTGCTTAAGCGCCGCGGCCTCACCGGTAGCGAGGCCAAGCGCGGGGCCGGGGTCGTGGATCTCGCACTGCTTGATTCGCACCTGCGCCGGATCGAGCCAACCGGCTGCACCTGACCGCGCGGGTTTGCGCCAACCGACTTCGCGCCACTTGCGCAGAAATGGTGTGAACACCTGATAGGGGGTCCCGTCCTGTTTGGTGACGCGGCCGGGTGAAACCAGATACGGCGACCCCGTCGCCACCAACGGCACCGAACCCAGCGCTGCGCGCACCCGTTCGTCGCGGCGCCTCCCAAACGGCGCGAAATCCTCGGAGATGTGCACCGACGCCGCATCGATTTCCTTGGCAATGTGTGGAATCTGCTCTTCGGGCAGCCCGCGTGTCACCAGTAGCCGACCATCCAGGCCATCGCGCAGTTGCCGCAGTGAGTCACCTAAGAACTGCAGGCGGCGCCGGCCCGAGGAACCTTCCAGCCGGGGATCGAGCACAAAGCAGGCGAGTACGTCGTCACCGTCGGCCGCGGCGGCCAGCGCCGGGTGATCACCCAACCGCAGGTCACGACGAAACCACAACAGCGCAGGCATCATTGGGCGGGGCGGTTGAGCAGCCAGATATGGGTGGACAGAACGGTGGCGAAAGCGCACCACAACGCGTAAAGGGACAGCGCCAGTCCGGCTTGCGGTTTGGCCTGCGCGGTCCGGCGGGCAAGGTCGGCGCTGCTGGCAGTCAGTGCGGCTGCGCCGAGCGCGGATGCACCGAGTTTGTGATATCGGAAGAAGAGCCTACTCCATCCGGCGTTGAGGAGCAGGTTGACGCTCAATGCGGCGGCATAGCGGCGTGCCTCGTCGTGCAGTCCCGCTGCGCGAAACCTGTCGATTGCTACCGCGGAGGTGGCTGCGATGTCACCATAGAGAGTGGTCCAGACCGCGGGAAAGGCCGCGCCCGGCGGCTGGTACGGCGGCTTGCGAAGGCGCGAATACCAGTTGGGGACACGTCTTGGGCTAGCGATGCTTCCGGTGCCGGCTGCCGCGGCGACGGCGAGCGTTGTCGCGGCGACTGTCGATCTATTCACAGTGCACTCCGTTCAGGGTGAGCCAAATCTGCTTGCTGCTCAACAGGTTTGGCGTGGGTCGCGGGCCACCAGATCCGTTCACCGATCACCGCGAATAGCGCGGGGATGACCAGCGTGCGCACGACGAAGGTATCGAGCAGGATTCCCAGACCGACGATGATGCCCAGTTGGGTCAGCACGATCAGCGGCAACACCCCCAGCACACAGAAAACTGCAGCCAAAACGATTCCCGCGCTGGTGATTACCCCGCCGGTGGCCGACACCGCGCGGATCATGCCGTCGCGTGCGCCGTGTTGCGCTGCCTCTTCACGGGCGCGGGTGACCAGAAAGATGGTGTAATCCACGCCGAGGGCGGCCAAAAACAAGAAGGCGAACAACGGAGTGCTGTTGTCCAGGGCCGGGAACCCGAAGACTTGCATGCTGACCCACCCGCCGAGGCCGAGTGCGGCCAGCGCGCCCAAAATGGTCGCCGCCAGCAAGGTCGGCGGCGCCAGCGCCGATCGCAGCAGCACATAGAGGACGGCCAGGATCACGGCCAGGATCGACGGGATCAGCACCAGCCGGTCATGCGCGGTGGCGTCACGAACGTCGAGCGCCTGTGCGTCGGGCCCGCCCACCAGCGCTCCAGAGGAGGCGAATTTGGTCGAATGGCGCAGCGCCACAACTGTTTTGAATGCCTGATCGGATGAAGGCGCGGCGTCGATCACCACCGACCATTTCGTCAAGCCGGATCTCGACTGGCCCGACTCGGTCACCGAGACCACGCCGGGCGTGGAGCCGATCGCCTGCTGTACTTGCGAAGCCTGGGCGTTGGGCGCGACGACCACCGTGGGGTTGGTCAGGCCGGCGGGAAAATGCGCGGCCACAACGTCGTAACCCGACACCGAATCCGCCTGCACCCGGAACTGCTCGGTCTGCGACAAACCGATTCGAGCTCCCAGCAGGCCGGCGGCCAAGCTCGCCAATACCGCAATCGTGACCGTTGCGACTACGGCGGGACGGCGGGCCACCCAATCGGCGATCCGGTGCCAGGGCCCAGAATCGAGGCTGGCGCCAACATCAGCGGATGGGATGAAGGGCCAAAACAATCGCCTACCGCATAGCGCCAGAAGTGGCAGCAGCAACACGATGACCGACACGACGGCGACGACGAGACCGCACGCCGCCAGCGCCCCCAGACTGCGGGTGCTGGGTGTCGATGCGAAGAGCAGCGTGAGCAACGCCAGCACCACGGTGGCATTGCTGGCAACGATGGTGGGCCCAGCGGTGCGGACCGCTTGGTGCAGGGCGTCGCGGTGCTCGGTGTAGCTCCGAAGTTCTTGCCGGTAGCGGGAAATCAACAGTAGCGCGTAGTTGGTACCCGCCCCGAACACCAGCACGCTGGTGATTCCGGAGGTGGCGCCGTCGAAGCTCAGCCCGGTCAGTGACGCCACCGCGGTGCCCACCGCTGTCGCGACCCGATCGGCGAATCCGATCACCAGCAGCGGCACCAGCCACAGCACCGGCGACCGATAGGTGGCGATCAGCAGCAGCGCCACCACCGACGCGGTGACCGCAAGCAAGGTGACGTTGGCGTCGGTGAACGCGTTGGCGATATCGGCGCCGAACGCGGACCCCCCGGTGATGTGGGCCCGCAGGCCGGCCGGCAAGCCGGTGTTGGCGGCGCTGCGCAGCGCGGCGACCGCGTCGTTGAGGACCATGCCGGACAGGTCGGCGCTAATGGGCACGACTCCGATGGCTGCCTTGCCGTCGGCCGACACCATCGGCGGTGCGGAGTTGGCTGCCCCGAACGGATGGATGACTGAATGCATCCGGTCACGTGCTGTTTGAGCGGCGCTGACATCGGCGGAATCCAGGACTCCGCCGTCGGCGCGGCTAACCACCACAATCAGCGGAACTTGGTCGCCACCGGGGAACTGCGGCGCCAGGGCGTCGACCCCGGCGGAATCGGAGTCGATCGGTACCGACTGGGGCGCCTGGCCTGCTGCCGCGTTTCCGCCGATCAACACCATGAAGCCGATACCCAGCACAACGAGGCCTAACCCCAGTAGCCACGAACGTCGGCCGGTCACCGCGGCGGCTGGACCCTCCCACACCACGCTCGCCAGCATTTCAGTCAGTTAAATATTGAGCAACTGAAATGATTGGCGGATCCGGATATGCTGCACACCGCTATGGACGCTGATGAGCAGCCCCGCGGCCGGGACGCCCTGGAGTCGCTGATGTCAGCCGATCTGCGGGAGATGTCGACCGAATCCGACCAGATCGGCCGATTGTTCGCGGCGTCACATGAGCTGCGGCCCACCGATTTCCGTGCCCTGCTGCACGTCATGGTCGCCGAAACCGCAGGGCGGCCGATGACGTCGGGTGACCTCACTGAGCGGATGGGCCTGTCCGGTGCCGGGATCACCTATCTGGTGGACCGGCTGATCGAGTCCGGCCACATTCGGCGTGGGTCACACCCCGACGACCGGCGGAAAGTCGTCCTGCGCTACTCCAAACCCGGGTTGGACACCGCCCGGTCGTTCTTCAATCCGCTGGGCATGCACACCCGCGCTGCCATGAGCGACCTGCCCGACGCCGACTTGGCGGCAGCACACCGGGTCTTTACCGCGCTCATCGCCGCCATGCGGCATTTCCAGACCGAACTGGGCGCTTGAAGGCTTGACCACCGTCATCGATCCACGACAGCGCGACGACGTGTCACCGTAGGCGCCCGAGCAGGTGACGTAAGGCCTGATCGAGGTCGGGTTGGCGAAACCGATGCCCGGTTTGGCTGAGCCGGTGGGGGATTACGCGTTGACTGGCGCACGCGAGTTCGCGGGCGCCCTGGTCGCCGAGCAACAGCCGGGGCCCCAGCGATGGCACCGGCAACACTGCGGGACGGTGCAAAACGTGAGCAAGGATGTGGGTGTACTCGGTGTTGCGAACCGGTTGCGGGGCAACAGCATTCACAGGTCCAGAAAGCGCAGTATCCCACAGCGCGCGGTGATACACGTCGACCAGATCGTCGATCCCTATCCAGGACAGCCATTGTCGGCCGTCGCCCAGCCGGCCACCCAGCCCGGCGCTGAACAGCGGACGCATCAGCCGAAGAGTCCCGCCGCGAGGGGATTGCACGATGCCGGTGCGCACCCGCACCACCCGCAGCCCGGCCCGCTCCGCCCGCGCGGTCGCGTCCTCCCACTCGGCGACGACATCGGCCAGAAACCCGTCGCCGCGATCGCTCTCCTCGGTGAGGGTCTCGTCGCCGCGGTCGTATCCGTAATAACCGATCGCCGAAGCCGAGATCAGTACGGCCGGCCGTTCGCCGGCGCGTCCCAGCAGTTCGGCCAGCCTGCGAGTTGGGCCAATTCGGCTGTCGCGGATCGCGTTTCGGTGAGCGTCGGTGAAACGCCCGGCGATCGAAGCGCCGGCCAAATGAATGACCGCGTCGACCCCGGCGAACAGCTCCGGGTCGGGATCGTCGGGGTTCCACTTCAGCTCGTCGTCGCATTGCGCGGTCCCGCGGACCAGTTGGATGACGCGATGGCCGCCGGCGCGTAGAAACGCGGTCAACGCCGAACCGACCAGTCCCGAGGATCCGGTGACCGCGACGGTTGCCGGAGCCAGCCCGTGCTCGGCCGCCATCCGGTGCGCGGCCAAATCGTCGGCCAGCTGACGGTGCCGGTAGGCGAACATCGGGCGTAACACCGACCCGGGTACCGGTGTGTCGACCCGGTCGATGACCCGGGTCCGATTGTCGCCGACATCTTCGAACTCATGGGTGTGCCGCCACCGCACGGCGATCCGGGCCGGCAGCGAGGCCAGCCCGTCGCTGCCTATGGTGTCGACGAAACGTCGCGGGGGATCGTAGGAGTCCGCTTGGTGTTCGGCGACCCAGCGTAGGCCGCCGGGCAGCGTGAGCGTGGCGCGCCCGTCCTTGAGCGAGTTGGCCTCGGTGACCAGCCGCATGGGCGCCCACGGCGGCGAAAGTCGGTTGAAAGCACCCGGTCGGGCGTACCAGGCGAACACTTCTGCGCGCGGCGCGTCGACCACGCTCGAATATTCCAGTCCCATTCTTCGAGGATTACCCAACGACGACGCGGGCATGCCTAGAG
>DATIOT010000256.1:0-2313 GCA_035472875.1 Mycobacterium sp. | reverse complement strand
AAGCCGCATCGGCGGCGTCGACATCCTGATCAACAACGCCGCCCGCTCCATCCGCCGACCGCTGGCCGAGTCGCTGGAACGCTGGCACGACGTCGAGCGGACCATGGTGCTCAACTACTACGCACCGTTGCGGCTGATCCGCGGGCTGGCGCCGGCGATGCTCGAGCGCGGCGACGGCCACATCATCAACGTCTCTACGTGGGGCGTGCTGTCGGAGGCGTCACCGCTGTTCGCCGTCTACAACGCGTCGAAGGCCGCGCTGTCAGCGGTGAGCCGCGTCGTAGAAACCGAGTGGGGCCGAAAGGGCGTGCATTCGACCACCTTGTACTACCCATTGGTGGCCACGCCGATGATCGCACCGACAAAGGCCTACGAGGGGCTGCCCGCGCTGACGTCAGAAGAGGCCGCCGAATGGATGGTCACGGCCGCCCGGACCCGGCCGGTGCGGATCGCACCTCGGATGGCGATCGCGGCCAGAGCTCTGGACACCATCGGTCCCCGGTGGGTCAATACCCTCATGCAACAACGCGGCGACCGGCTCAGCGACCGCCGCCAGCCTTAGGAGTTGGCTATGTCTGACATCTGGACCACCATTTCGGTCGAACGCGGCGCACTCGCCGACGACCTCGCCAAGCTGACGTCCGCACAATGGGATACACCATCGCTCTGCAGCGAATGGACGGTGCGCGACATCGTCGCGCACCTGTCCGCGACCGCCTCGCTGAACCCGGCCACCTTCTTCTTCAACATGGCCAAGGCCGGGTTCAACTTCGACAGGTTCGCCAACGGTCAGATCGGCAAGCACCGCGGACCCGATCCGGCCGCCACCCTGAACGAATTCCGCGGCCTGCAGAATTCCACGTCGGCGCCGCCTGGCCCCAAAACCTCCTGGCTCGGTGAGGTAGTGGTGCATGGGGAGGACGTCCGCCGTCCGCTGGGCATCGCGCACACCTACCCACCCGACGCCGTTCGCGAAGTGATCGACTTCTACACGGGCTCGAACATGCTCATCGGATCCAAGAAGCGCATCACCGGGCTGGCCCTGAAAGCCACCGACGGCGATTGGCAGCATGGGCAGGGTGAGGCGGTCGAGGGACCACTGCTGTCGCTGCTGCTCGCCATGACCGGCCGCGGCGCCGCCTGCGACGACCTCGCCGGTCCCGGCGTGCAGACCCTGCGAAGTCGTTGCACTGCGACGTGATAGACACGAGGCTATGGAGATCCTGGCCAGCCGGATGCTGCTCCGGCCGGCAGACTATCAGCGGTCGTTGAGCTTCTACCGGGACGAAATCGGGCTGGCGATAGCCCGTGAATACGGAGCGGGCACAGTATTTTTCGCCGGCCAGTCACTGCTCGAGCTGGCCGGCTACGGCAGCCCGGACCACTCCCGGGGACCCTTTCCCGGCGCGCTGTGGCTGCAGGTCCGCGACATCGCGGCTACTCAGGCCGAGCTGCAAAGCCGCGGGGTAGCGATCGCCCGCGAGGCGCGCCGCGAACCATGGGGCCTACACGAGATGCACGTGACCGACCCGGACGGGATCACCCTGATTTTCGTCGAGGTTCCAGGGGATCACCCGCTGCGCCGCGACACCCGAGGTGAACGGCAGGGAAAGTCCGGTTAACTGAGAGGTAACATCTGGCGACGAGTCGAGGTATACCCGCGTTTCGCGTACTTGTGCATTCGACAATTTAATCCCCCGACTACCAGAATCAGGCCCTGTGAACATAGATTTGTTCCTCTTGATCATTGTCGTAATCACAGCACTGGCTTTCGATTTCACCAATGGCTTCCACGACACCGGCAATGCGATGGCGACCTCCATCGCCAGTGGCGCGCTGGCGCCCAAGGTAGCCGTCGCACTGTCGGCAGTGCTCAACCTGGTGGGCGCGTTCCTGTCCACAGCCGTTGCAGCGACGATCGCCAAGGGCCTCATCGATTCGAACATCGTGACGCTGGAACTGGTGTTCGCCGGCCTGGTCGGCGGCATCGTCTGGAACCTGCTCACCTGGCTCCTAGGTATCCCCTCGAGTTCCTCGCACGCGCTGATCGGCGGCATCGTCGGGGCGACGATTGCTGCCGTGGGCGTACAGGGGGTGCTCT
Organism: Mycobacterium sp.; assembly: GCA_035472875.1. GTDB lineage: Bacteria > Actinomycetota > Actinomycetes > Mycobacteriales > Mycobacteriaceae > Mycobacterium. Next base: position 212 of record DATIOT010000256.1, on the reverse strand, counting down.
GGAGGAACATCGTCGGCAAGGTGATCGTCCCCGCCATCGTGGCCGCGATATTGGCCATCCTTGTCGGGGCGGTAGCCACGTGGCTGGTCTACCGGGTTACCCGCGGTGTCCCGGAAAAGCGCTCCGAGGCCGGGTTCCGGTACGGCCAGTGGGGCTCAGCGTCGCTGGTCTCGCTGGCGCACGGCACCAACGACGCGCAGAAGACCATGGGC
>DATIOT010000255.1:0-11310 GCA_035472875.1 Mycobacterium sp. | reverse complement strand
CCTACACGCCAAAGCTCGACGACAAGGGGCCGCTCACGTTGCCCGCCAAGTTCCGAGACGCACTGGCAGGGGGATTGATGGTCACCAAGAGCCAAGACCACTGCCTCGCCGTCTACCCGCGAGTGGCGTTCGAGGAAGTCGCTCGCAAGGCAAGTCAGACTTCGAGAAGCAACCCCGACGCCAGAGCCTTCCTGCGCAATCTGGCCGCCGGCACCGACGAACAGCATCCCGACGCCCAGGGCCGCATCACCTTGTCGTCCGACCACCGCCGTTACGCCAACCTTTCCAAGGACTGCGTGGTAATCGGGGCGGTCGATTACCTCGAGATCTGGGATGCGCAGGCCTGGCACGACTACCAGCAGACCCATGAAGAGAACTTCTCCGCGGCCAGCGATGAAGCACTCGGCGACATCATCTGAGGCGCGTGCCCGTGCATCGTGGCCTCTGCCCGAACCGACCCTGGCGTACTTCCCCAACGCCAGGTTCGTGCCTTCGGACAGGGACCCCGGTGCAGGGGCGTCGCGCCCGACCCGGGGAGGTGTTGCGGTGGCTGACCGGCCAAATGATTTCGGGCCAGAAGATTTCGGCCATGTGCCCGTCCTGCTGCAACGTTGCGTCGAGCTGCTCACTCCCGCACTGATTCGCTACTGCTCAGACGGATCGGAGGCGGTCCTCGTCGACGCCACCATTGGCGCGGGCGGGCACGCGGAGCGGTTCTTGACCGAACTGCCGGGCCTGCGGCTGATCGGGCTCGACCGCGATGCCAGTGCGCTGGACATCGCCAGCGCTCGGCTGGCGCGCTTTGGCGACCGAGTCACGCTGGTGCACACGCGGTACGACGACATCGCCTCAGCACTGGCCGAATGCGGTTATGCCCCAGTGGAATCGGTTGACGGTGTGCTTTTCGATCTCGGCGTCTCGTCCATGCAGCTGGACCGCACCGAGCGGGGCTTTTCGTATGCCCAGGACGCGCCGCTGGACATGCGGATGGACCCGGCGTCACCGCTTACCGCGGCCGACATTGTCAACACCTACGACGAGGCAGCGCTCGCCGATATCCTGCACCGCTATGGCGAGGAGCGATTTGCGCGCCGTCTCGCCGCGCAGATCGTCCGGCAGCGCGCCCGCACCCCGTTCACCTCGACTGCCGAGCTGGTAGCCCTGCTGTACCAAGCCATTCCGGCTCCGGCCCGGCGCACCGGCGGACATCCGGCCAAACGCACGTTCCAGGCGCTGCGGATCGCGGTCAACGACGAGCTGGACTCGCTGCGCAACGCCATTCCCGCCGCCCTGGACGCGATCACTGTTGCGGGGCGCATCGTGGTGCTGGCCTACCAGTCACTGGAAGACCGCATCGTCAAGCGCATGTTCGCCGACGCGGTCGCCTCGCGCACGCCGGTGGATCTCCCGGTCGAGCTGCCCGGCCATGGTCCGCGATTCCGATCGTTGACGCACGGTGCCGAACGCGCCGATGCCGCCGAGATCGAACGCAACCCGCGCAGCACCGCAGTGCGATTACGGGCCGTACAACGGGTGGAGCACAACGTCGAAGCGCGGCAGGTAACCGGGAAGGGCGACTCATGAAGGCGAAGCGCGAGACGCCGAAACGCCGCGGCGACGCTGACCGCCGGGGCGCAAGTAACGGCTCTGCCCGGAAAAGCAAGCGCACCACGGCTGATTCAGCGTCGTCGCGCCCGACCCGACCTGGGAAGAGCTCGATGCACACCCGCGAGGTCAGGACACCCAAATCCGGTCCGCAGACCGCCCCGATTGCCCCGCCAGTCGGGCGGTCGGCCCGTCCCAAGAGCACAAGCCAGGCCAAGGCGCGAGCCAAGGCGCGGAAAGCGAAGGCGCCCAAGGTTGTTCGGCCTCGTCTGACCGAGCGCTTGGCCACCCGGCTGGCATCGATTGACCTGCGGCCCCGGACGTTGGCGAGCAAAGTTCCGTTTGTCGTGCTGGTCATCGGTGCGCTCGGTCTCGGGCTGGGCCTGACCCTGTGGTTGTCCACCGACTCCGCCGAGCGCTCGTACCGGTTGAGCGACGCCCGCGAAAAGAACCGGCTGCTGCAACGGCAGAAGGAGGCGCTGGAACGCGACGTGCGCGAGGCGGAGTCCGCGCCTGCGCTGGCCGAGGCGGCCCGCAAGCAGGGCATGATCCCGACGAGGGATACCGCACACCTCATCCAGGACCCGTCCGGTAATTGGGTGGTCGTGGGCACGCCCAAACCGGCTGACGGCGTTCCACCACCTCCGCTGAACACCAAGCTGCCCGACGCAGCTCCTCCGCCGCCCCCGAAACCGCAGGCGCTCCCCCCGGAGGTTCCGGTTCGGGTGGAACCAGGCCCCGGTGGTCCCCCTGCGCCGGCCAGGTCTGGACCGGAGGCGCTGCTGCGCGCGCCGGATGGCTCGTCGACAGTGGGCGGCCAGCACCTGCCTACCCGGCCCGTTCCCCAGCTGCCCGGCATGCCCGGCGGACCGGTCGCCGGGGTACCGGGTGTGATGCCGACACCGGGTCTGCCAGCTCCCGCGGGCCCGGCGACCGCTCCGGTGCCCGCCGAAGTGCCAATCCCGTTGGGCGGACTGCCTGCCCCGGTACCGACCCAAGTGCCCGCGCCACTCACCGCGGAAGTGCCGGTTCCGCTGCAACCGGGGATGGCGCCTCCGGCCTCCCAGGCTGTGGTGCCGGTGGTTCCCGGGGCCTCGGCGCTCGCGCCTGATAACGGCGAACAGTTCGGGCCTCCCACCGTTACGACGCCAGGTGCCCCCGGGTGAGCCGCGGCGCCTGGCGGCGGACACGCCGGTCGCACTCGATGCGAGTGACCCGCGGTCCCGGTAAACCACAGAAAGCCAAGAAAGCCAAGAAAGCCAAGGACGTCAGGGAACCGAAGAGATTCCGGAAAGCCAAGGAAGCCAAGAAATCCCGGGCAGCCGGACGGCCCGACGCAGTGCCGGCGGGTCACTCAGCACGCGAGCGGCGCACCCGCCAGCTGGTGGAAGTGGGGACGCGCGGCGCGTCTTTCGCTTTCCGGCATCGAGCCGGCAATGCGGTCATCTTGGTGCTGATGCTGGTGGCAGCGGTGCAGTTGTTCGTCCTGCAGGTGACAAATGCCCCGACCCTGCGGGCCCAGGCAGCCGGGCAACTGAAGGTCACCGACGTCGAAAAAGCGGTCCGCGGCAGCATTGTCGACCGCAACAACGAACAACTTGCCTTCACCACCGAGTCCCGCGCGTTGACGTTTCAGCCAAAGAGGATTCGCAACCAACTGGAGGAGGCCAAAAAGAAGAACTCGGCCGCCCCCGATCCGCAGCAACGGCTGCGGGATATTGCCAAGGAAGTCGCGGCTCGGCTGAACAACAAGCCGGACTTCCCGACCGTGCTGAAGAAGCTGCAAAGCGGCGACAATTTCGTCTATTTGGCCCGCGCCGTCGACCCCGCCGTCGCCAGCGCGATCTCCGGAAAGTGTCCCGAAGTCGGTTCCGAGCGCCAGGATCTGCGCCAATATCCGGGCGGATCGCTAGCGGCCAACATCGTCGGCGGCATCGACTGGGACGGCCACGGGCTGCTGGGGCTCGAGGACTCCCTGGACGCCGTGCTGTCCGGAACCGACGGCTCGGTCACCTACGACCGCGGGTCCGACGGCGTGGTCATCCCCGGCAGTTACCGCAACCGGCATAGGGCGGTCAACGGTTCGACCGTCCAGCTCACCATCGACGACGACATCCAGTTCTACGTGCAACAGCAGGTCCAACAGGCCAAGAACGTGTCTGGGGCGCACAACGTTTCGGCTGTCGTCCTGGACGCCAAGACCGGCGAGGTGCTGGCCATGGCCAACGACAACACCTTCGACCCGTCCCAGGACATCGGCCGTCAGGGCGACAAGCAACTGGGCAACCTGGTGGTGTCTTCGCCCTTCGAGCCGGGCTCGGTGAACAAGGTCATCACGGCGTCGTCGGTCATCGAATACGGGCTCACCAACCCCGACGAGGTGTTGCATGTACCCGGCTCGATCCAGATGGGCGGTGTCACCGTGCATGACGCATGGGAGCACGGCGTGATGCCCTATACCACCACCGGTGTATTCGGAAAGTCTTCTAACGTCGGCACCCTGATGCTGTCTCAGCGTGTTGGCCCGGAACGCTATTACGACATGGTCCGCAAGTTCGGGCTTGGTCAGCGCACCGGCGTTGGGCTGCCCGGTGAGAGCGCCGGGCTGGTGCCACCGATCGACCAATGGTCGGGCAGCACCTTCTCGAACCTGCCTATCGGCCAAGGCCTTTCGATGACCCTGCTGCAGATGACCGACATGTATCAGACCATCGCCAACGACGGACTGCGGATACCGCCGCGGATCATCAAGGCCACCATCGCACCCGACGGCACGCGGACCGAAGAACCGCGCCCGGACGGTATTCGGGTGGTTTCACCGCAGACTGCGCAGACCGTGCGGCAGATGCTGCGCGCCGTCGTACAACGCGATCCGATGGGTTACCAACAGGGCACCGGGCCGGCGGCCGCAGTGGCCGGCTATCAGATGGCGGGCAAGACGGGCACCGCACAGCAGATCAACCCCGGCTGCGGCTGCTACTTCGACGACGTCTACTGGATCACCTTCGCCGGTATGGCCACCGTCGACAATCCCCGCTACGTCATCGGCATCATGATGGACAACCCGGAGCGCAACGCGGACGGTACGCCGGGCCACTCGGCGGCCCCGCTGTTCCACAACATCGCGGGCTGGCTGATGCAGCGCGAGAATGTCCCGCTATCACCCGACCCCGGACCGCCGCTGACATTGCAAGCAACCTAGGGATGCGCGTCACCGCGGGCGCTATCCTCCGAAAATTCGCTTCGCTGCCCGTCCTTGCACATCGGCCTGCTGGTGGTTGGGCGTGCTACCGACGCCATTGCCCGTCGCGCTGGACCTGGCTGCTTAACCTGGGCTTCGCGTTGATCGCGATGTCGGTGCTGACGACCTGGCAGCACCACTTCTTCGACATCCCCACCGGCTTCGCCGTCGGCGTTCTCGCCTGCCAGGTGTTCACGATGGACTCCGGCGCGCGCGCCGGAGCGGCTCAGCCGATCTTGCCGATCTGATACGCCCGTGCCTGGTTGCGACGACCGTTCCGTCGGCGGTCCGGGTGTGCCGCCCCGGTCACGTGCGGGGGCGCCTCGTGGCCCGGCGTGTCTAGATAAGGTGTCAGGGCCGATCATGGCCGATCATGGCGATTAGGCAGCGCCGGACGGAGGTGGTGACAAAAGTGGTGTCGGTGCCCACTGTGCTGCGCCCAGGCGCCAGTGCGGGCGTGCGGCTGCCCGCGCTGGCCGCTCAGGTGGGCGCGGTCGTGGCCGACGGCCCAGACGGCTCTCCCGTCCCAGACGTGCCGGTCACCGGTGTGACGCTGCGCGCCCAGGACGTGTTGCCCGGCGACTTGTTCGCCGCATTGGCCGGCGCGACCACCCATGGCGCCCGGTATGCCGGCGACGCGATTGAACGCGGTGCCGTCGCGGTGCTCACCGACGCCGCCGGGGTCGCCGAGATGGCTGCCCAAGTCCGCGCTGTGCCGACACTGGTGCACTTCGCACCCCGCACCGTGCTCGGTGGCCTGGCCGCCACGGTGTACGGAAACCCGTCCGACCGGATAACGGTTATCGGGATCTCCGGAACATCCGGCAAGACCACCACGACTTATCTGGTCGAGTCCGGTCTGCGAGCCGGTGGGCGCACAGCCGGGCTGATCGGCACCGTCGGCATCCGTATCGACGGTGCCGACATCCCCAGCGCACTGACCACTCCGGAGGCTCCCGCGCTGCAGGCAATGCTCGCCGCGATGGCCGAACGCGGGGTGGACACCGTGATCATGGAGGTGTCCAGTCACGCGCTGACGTTGGGTCGGGTGGACGGCACGGGATTCGCGGTTGGTGGTTTCACCAACTTGTCCCGTGACCACCTCGACTTTCACCCCACCATGGCCGACTACTTCGAGGCCAAGGCGTTGCTGTTCGACCCGGACTCGCCGCTGCGTGCCCGCACGGTCGTGGTGTGTATCGACGACGACGCCGGGCGCGCGATGGCCGCCCGAGCCGGTGACGCAATCACCGTCAGCGCCGCAGATCAACCCGCCGATTGGCGAGCCACAGACGTGGCGCCGATGGGCACCGGGGGACAGGAGTTCACCGTCGTCGACCCCGCCGGCGTGCACCACCGGGTCGGCATCCGGCTACCCGGCCGCTACAACGTCGCCAATTGTCTTGTCGCACTGGCGATTCTCGACGCAGTCGGGGTCTCTCCCGAGCAGGCGTCGCGCGGGCTGCTGGAAACTCGGGTCCCCGGGCGACTGGAAGAAATCGACTGCGGCCAGGATTTTCTAGCACTGGTCGACTATGCCCACAAGCCGGGCGCGTTGCGGGCGGTACTGACCACTCTGCTGCAGCCGGATCGCCGGCTGGCGGTGGTGTTCGGCGCCGGTGGTGAACGCGACCCGGGCAAGCGGGCGCCGATGGGCGAGATTGCTGCCGAGCTGGCCGATTTGGTTGTCGTCACCGACGACAACCCACGCGCTGAAGATCCGGCGGCAATACGCCGCGAGATCTTGGCCGGCGCGGCCGCAGGCGGTGGTCCGGCGCAGGTGGTCGAGATCGCCGACCGGCGGGCGGCGATCAGGCACGCGGTCGCCTGGGCGGGTGCCGGCGACGTTGTGCTGATCGCCGGCAAGGGCCATGAAACCGGGCAGCGCGGCGCGAGTCGGACTCGCCCGTTCGACGATCGGGTGGAGCTGGCTCAGGCGCTGGAGGCCCTGCGGGCCCAGGAGGCGCATGGATGATCGACCTGACCGTTGCCCAGATCGCCGAGATTGTCGGTGGCAGGCTGGCCGATATCTCACCGCAGGCCGCCGCCGAACTCCACGTCACCGGGACCGTCGAATTCGACTCGCGGGCCGTCGGGCCAGGCGGGCTGTTCCTCGCGCTGCCGGGAGCACGCTCCGACGGGCATGACCATGCGGCCTCGGCGGTAGCGGCCGGCGCGGTCGCTGTGCTGGCCGCTCGTCCGGTAGGGGTTCCCGCCATCGTGGTTTCCCCGGTGGGCCCTCCCGAATCGCGGGCTGGGCTGCTCGAGCATGACGCCGACGGGTCGGGCGCCGCGGTCTTGGCCGCCTTGGCCAAGCTGGCCAAGGCGGTGGCCGCGGAGCTGGTGGCGGGCGGACTGACCATCATCGGGATCACCGGCTCGTCGGGAAAGACGTCGACCAAAGACTTGCTGGCCGCCGTGCTTGAGCCGCTGGGTGAGGTGGTGGCCCCGCCCGAGTCGTTCAACAACGAGCTGGGTCATCCCTGGACGGTGTTGCGCGCGACGCGACGCACTGACTACTTGATTCTGGAGATGTCGGCGCGCCATCCCGGCAATATCGCCGAGCTGGCGCAGATCGCCCGGCCCGCGATCGGGGTGGTTGTCAACGTCGGCACCGCGCACCTGGGTGAGTTCGGCTCGCGTGAGGCCATTGCACGAACCAAAGCCGAACTGCCACAAGCTGTTCCACCATCCGGGGTGGTCATACTCAACGTCGACGACCCGACCGTCGCGGAGATGGCACATGTCACCGCGGCCTGGGTGGTTCGGGTGAGCCGCCTCAGCCATACCGGCTCCGGGCCCACCGACGTGTGGGCCGAAGGAGTGTCGCTGGACGAACTGGCCAGGCCGCGCTTTACCCTGCACGCGATGGACACCACAGCTGAGGTGCAGCTGGGTGTATTCGGCGACCATCAGGTCACCAACGCGCTGTGCGCTAGCGCGGTCGCTCTGCAATGCGGCGCCAGCGTCGAGCAGGTCGCCGCCGGGCTCACGGCAGGGCCGGTGTCACGGCACCGGATGCAGGTGACCACCCGCGCCGACGGGGTGACGGTGATCGACGACGCCTACAACGCCAACCCCGACTCGATGCGGGCCGGACTGCAGGCGCTGGCCTGGATCGCCCGTGGCGGGGAGAAGCAGGGCTCCCGCCCCCGGCGCAGCTGGGCGGTGCTGGGCGAAATGGCCGAGCTCGGTGAGGACGCGATCATCGAGCACGATCGCATCGGCCGGCTGGCGGTGCGCTTAGATGTGTCTCGACTCGTTGTCGTGGGAATGGGGAGGTCAATGAGCGCCATGCACCACGGCGCGGTCATGGAAGGGTCGTGGGGCACGGAGGCCGTGAAGGTGGCCGACGGCGACGCCGCCCTGGCCTTGTTGCGCGCCGAAGTGCAACCCGGCGACGTGATCCTGGTCAAGGCGTCCAACGCCGTCGGACTGGGTGCATTGGCCGACGCCTTGGCCTCAGACGACGGGGCTCGCCCGTGAGACAGATCCTCATCGCCGTCGCCGTTGCGCTGACGGTGTCCATCCTGTTGACCCCGGCGCTGATCCGGCTGTTCACCAAGCAGGGATTCGGCCATCAGATCCGCGAGGACGGCCCGCCCAGCCACCACACAAAACGGGGCACGCCGTCGATGGGCGGTGTGGCGATTTTGGCGGGCATCTGGGCGGGCTACCTGGGCACGCACATCGCCGGGCTGGCGTTCGACGGTGAAGGTATTTCCGCGTCGGGTCTGCTGGTGCTGGGTCTGGCCACCGTGCTGGGAGGCGTCGGGTTCGTCGATGACCTGATCAAGATCCGCAGGTCGCGCAACCTGGGGTTGAACAAGACGGCCAAGACGCTTGGGCAGATCACCGCGGCAGTGCTGTTCGGTGTGCTGGCGTTGCAGTTCCACAATGCCAACGGCTTTACACCGGCCAGCGCGGATCTGTCCTACGTCCGCGAAATCGCCACCGTCACACTGGCTCCGGGGCTGTTCGTGCTGTTCTGCGTGGTCATCGTCAGCGCCTGGTCAAATGCGGTCAATTTCACCGACGGCCTTGACGGGCTGGCCGCCGGCAGCATGGCGATGGTCACCGCCGCCTACGTGCTGATCACCTTCTGGCAGTACCGCAACGCGTGCGTCACCGCGCCGGGCCTGGGCTGCTACAACGTGCGTGATCCGCTGGACCTGGCGCTCATCGCGGCCGCCACGGCGGGGGCGTGCATCGGCTTTTTGTGGTGGAATGCCGCGCCCGCCAAGATCTTCATGGGTGACACCGGGTCGCTGGCGCTGGGCGGCATCATCGCGGGTTTGTCAGTCACCAGCCGTACCGAGATCCTGGCGGTCGTGCTTGGTTCGTTGTTCGTCGCCGAGGTCACCTCTGTGGTGCTGCAGATACTGGCCTTTCGCACCACCGGGCGCCGGGTGTTCCGGATGGCGCCGTTTCATCATCATTTCGAGTTGATCGGTTGGGCCGAAACCACGGTGATCATCCGTTTCTGGCTGCTCACCGCGATCACCTGCGGTCTGGGCGTGGCCCTTTTCTACGGTGAGTGGCTAGCCGCGATCGGTGCTTGACGTGTCCGGGCTCGAGCTCCTGTTGCCGGGTGCGTCCGTGCTGGTTGCCGGTGGCGGTGTCACCGGCAAGGCAGTCCTGGCGGCCCTGAGGCGATTTGGCGCGTCGGCGACACTGTGCGATGACGACCCGGCGACGCTGCGCGGGTACGCCGAGAACGGAGTGGCAACCGTGACCGTGCCGGCGGCCACAGCGCAGATTTCCGACAACGAAAAAAGCTACGCCCTGGTGGTCACCAGTCCCGGCTTCTCGCCGGCCACGCCGCTATTGGCCGCCGCCTCGGCCGCGGGTATTCCCATCTGGGGCGAGGTGGAGTTGGCGTGGCGGCTGGACGCCGCGGGCCACTACGGTCCGCCGCGCCGCTGGCTGGTCGTGACCGGCACAAACGGCAAGACGACCACGACCTCGATGCTGCACGCGATGTTGGCGGCCGGGGAGCGGCGCAGCCTGCTCTGCGGCAACATCGGCAGCCCCGTGCTGGACGTCCTGGGTGAACCCGCCGACCTGCTGGCTGTCGAGCTGTCCAGCTTCCAGCTGCACTGGGCGCCGTCGCTGCGGCCCGAGGCGGGCGTGGTGCTCAACATCGCCGAAGACCACCTGGACTGGCACTCCACGATGGCCGAATACACCGCGGCAAAGGCGCGGGTGCTGAATGGCCGGGTCGCGGTGGTCGGCCTGGACGACAGCCGGGCCGCCGCGCTGCTGGACACCGCGACGGCGCCGGTGCGCGTCGGCTTCCGGCTCGGCGAACCGGCCGCGGGCGAACTCGGTGTCCGCGACGGCCAGCTGGTTGATCGCGCCTTTGCCGCCGACCTGGCGCTTCTGCCGGTCGAGTCGATACCGGTGCCGGGCCCGGTCGGACTGCTTGACGCCCTGGCCGCGGCCGCGCTGGCCCGCAGCGTCGGCGTACCCGCCGAGGCGATCGCGGCGGCGATCGCCTCATTTCGGGTGGGCCGGCATCGGGCTGAGGTGGTGGCCGTGGCCGATGGGATCAGGTACGTCGACGATTCCAAGGCCACCAATCCGCATGCCGCCGAGGCGTCCGTGCTGGCCTACCCGCGCGTGGTCTGGGTCGCCGGCGGTTTGCTAAAGGGCGCATCCATCGATGCCGAGGTCGCCAGAATCGCATCCCGGCTGGTCGGCGCGGTGCTGATCGGCCGAGATCGCCAAGAGGTTGCAGAGGCGTTATCGCGACACGCGCCGGATGTGCCCGTCGTCCAGGTTGTGACAGGCGAGGATGCTGGTATGTATGCGACTGCTGAGGTTTCTGGTACAGATGTGACAGAAGTGATTCCTGCGCCGGAGAATATCGGCATTCGCGTCATGACCGCGGCCGTTGCGGCGGCCCGGGAATTGGCAAAACCCGGCGACACCGTGCTGCTGGCACCGGCCGGCGCGTCCTTCGACCAATTCACCGGTTACGCCGACCGTGGCGACGCATTCGCGGCCGCCGTGCGCGCGGCGATCCGGTAGGCGGGTATGGGTAACTCGCTGACCCGGCTGTTGCGTCGGGGCAAGGGAAAGATCGAGACCTCGACCGAGCAGGGCGAGGTCGAAGAACCGGGTGCCGCCAGTTCGACGGATGCAGCCACAACCGACGCGGCCACGTCCGAGATCAAGGCCTCAGCGGGCGCAAAGTCCCAGGCCACGGCCCAAGACCGCGGTCCGCGCACCCGGTTCGGTGCCTGGCTGGGCCGCCCGATGACCTCGTTTCACCTGATCATTGCCGTCGCCGCGCTGTTGACGACGCTCGGTCTGATCATGGTGCTGTCGGCCTCCGGTGTGCGCTCCTATGGCGCCGACGGGTCGGCCTGGGTGATTTTCGGCAAGCAGGTCCTGTGGACGATCATCGGGCTCATCGGGGCATATGTCTCGATGCGGATGTCGGTGCGCTTCCTGCGCAG
>DATIOT010000254.1:0-10653 GCA_035472875.1 Mycobacterium sp. | reverse complement strand
TTGACGCCCACGACATTCCCGCCGGCGCCGCGGGCATTCAGCCATGTATGAGCGGCGATGCTGGCCATACTCTCGATCATCGAGCAGTAAACACCGCCGTGTAGGAGCCCCATGGGCTGCAGCAGTTTGGGCTTGACCTCGAGCTGTGCGCGAGCGCCGTCGGGGCTGAGTTCGGTGAACTGAAGCCCCAGCTCGGTGTCGAACGCCGCTGTGAAATTCGAGGGGCTGATCGCGTCTGGCGGCGGAGGCACGTCCATGTGTCTACACCATTGGCAAATCCGTCGACGCGAGGCCGGAATCGCAGCCCGAAAAACAGGCGAGCCCCGTGCACCAAGGCACGGGGCTCGCCGATCGAGTAGACCGGGGGTCACTGCAGCCCTCAGGACTCTGCCGCGGTCCGTTGTCGCTCGACCACAGTCAGCATAGGCAAGGCTGCCCTAATTTCGCAAGAGGCTGGTGCGTAGTGTGTAAGTCGCGCCGACTAAGAGCTCGCGCAGCGGTAGTTGGTCACAGGTATTGGCCAGGTTTCGGTACGACAGTCGGTAGTAAGCCGGAGTACGCTTGTTTCAACGCTCAGGAGATGAACGAACTATGGCCAAACTGACACGGCTGGGTGATCTGGAACGCGCCGTGATGGACCATTTGTGGTCCACGTCGGAACCCCAAACCGTTCGCCAGGTCCACGAAGCGTTGTCGGCGCGACGCGACCTTGCTTACACGACGATCATGACTGTGCTGCAACGGCTGGCCAAGAAGAATCTGGTCTCTCAGATCCGCGACGACCGGGCTCACAGGTACACGCCCGTGCACGGCCGCGACGAGCTGGTCGCCGGGCTGATGGTCGATGCTCTTGCCCAGGCTGAGGACTCCGGGGGCAGGCAGGCCGCGCTGGTGCACTTCGTCGAGCGTGTCGGCGCCGACGAGGCAGACGCGCTTCGGCGCGCACTCGCCGAATTGGAAGCAAACCAACGCAATACGCCATCGGCTGGCGCTACTGCGGAGGACTGAGAGAGACTAGCAGCGTGTCCGCGCTGGCCTTCACCATCCTCGCGGTGCTGCTGGTCGGTCCGATACCGGCCCTGCTAGCACGAGCGATGTGGCCGTTGCGCGCCCCCCGCGCCGCGATGGTGCTATGGCAGGCCATTGCGCTGGCCGCGGTCCTCTCGGCGTTCAGCGCAGGCATTGCGATCGCCACCCGGCTGCTGATGCCCGGCCCCGACGGGCGGCCCACGGCCAGCATTATCGGCGCCGCGGGCCGGCTCGGGTGGCCGCTATGGACGGCGTACATCGCCGTCTTCGCACTGACTGTGCTGGTGGGCGCCCGGCTGATGATCGCCGTGGTGCAAGTGGTCATCGCCAATCGCCGGCGACGGGCCCACCACCGCATGGTGGTCGATCTGGTCGGAGTCGGACACGACGCGGCCCTGGCCAAGCCGTGCGCCCGGACGCGCGATCTTCGCATCCTGGACGTTCCACAACCGCTTGCCTACTGTCTGCCGGGTGTGCGCAGCCGGGTTGTGGTCAGCGAAGGAACGTTGACCACTCTCGCCGACGACGAAGTCGCGGCCATCCTCACCCACGAGCGGGCCCATCTGCGAGCCCGGCACGACCTGGTTCTGGAAGCGTTCACCGCGGTGCACGCCGCCTTCCCGCGGCTGGTCCGCAGCGCCAGCGCGCTGGGCGCGGTGCAGCTGCTCGTCGAGCTGCTCGCCGATGACGCGGCGGTGCGTGCCGCGGGCCGCGCTCCCCTGGCCCGGGCACTGGTTGCCTGCGCGTCCGGTCGGACGCCGTCGGGTGCGTTGGCCGCGGGCGGCACCAGCACCGTGTTACGGGTGCGCCGGCTCGCGGGGCGTGGCAACAGCCTGGCGCTGTCGGTGGCCGCATACCTGGCCGCGGCGGCCGTATTTGTGGTGCCCACCGTGGCGCTGGCCGTACCGTGGCTCACGGAGCTGGAGCGCTTGTTCAACCTCTAGCGCAACGCAGGGCGAAACACTTTGGAGGACCGCTAGTCCGCTGTGCCACAGTGTGGTCGGAATTGCTTTCGAAATGCTTTAGGTAAAAGTTCTCCAACCTGAGAGGCGAAGACATGAGTTCGTCGGATTCGAAGACCGGCACCGCGCAAATCGGCGTCACCGGCCTGGCTGTGATGGGTTCGAACCTCGCGCGCAATTTCGCCCACCACGGCTACACGGTGGCGCTGCACAACCGGTCGATCGCCAAGACCGACGCGCTGCTCAAAGAGCACGGTGACGAGGGCAAGTTCGTGCGATCGGAGACCGTTGAGGAGTTTCTCGACGCGCTGGAGAAGCCACGCCGGGTGCTGATCATGGTCAAAGCCGGCGATCCCACCGACGCGGTCATCAACGAGCTCGCCGACGCCATGGAAGAGGGCGACATCATCATCGACGGCGGCAACGCGCTCTACACCGACACCATTCGCCGTGAGAGGGCGATGCGCGAGCGGGGCCTGCACTTCGTCGGGGCGGGCATCTCCGGTGGCGAGGAGGGCGCGCTCAACGGACCCTCGATCATGCCGGGCGGCCCGGCCGAGTCCTACAAATCGCTGGGTCCGCTGCTGGAGGAGATCTCCGCGCACGTCGACGGCGTGCCGTGCTGCACCCACATCGGCCCCGACGGGGCAGGGCACTTCGTCAAAATGGTGCACAACGGCATCGAGTACTCCGACATGCAATTGATCGGCGAGGCCTACCAGTTGCTGCGCGACGGGCTCGGCAAGACCGCTGATCAGATCGCTGACGTCTTCGACGAGTGGAACAAGGGCGACCTGGACAGCTTCCTTGTCGAGATCACCGCTCAGGTGCTGCGCCAGACCGACGCCAAAACCGGCAAGCCGCTGGTGGACGTCATCCTCGACGAGGCCGAGCAGAAGGGCACGGGCCGCTGGACCGTGAAGTCGGCCCTGGACCTCGGTGTGCCGGTCACTGGTATCGCCGAGGCGGTGTTCGCCCGCGCGCTGTCGGGTTCGGTGGCCCAGCGCAAGGCCACCACTGGGCTGGCCTCGGGCGACTTGGGCGCCAGGCCCAGCGATGGGACGCAGTTCGTCGAGGATGTGCGTCAGGCCCTCTACGCGTCGAAGATCATCGCTTATGCCCAGGGCTTCAACCAGATTCAGGCCGGCAGCGCCGAATACGACTGGGGCATCAAGCCCGGCGACCTGGCCACCATCTGGCGCGGCGGCTGCATCATCCGGGCAAAATTCCTCAACCCGATCAAAGAGGCGTACGACTCCGACCCCGACCTGCCCACGCTGATCGTGGCGCCGTATTTCCGCAGCGCCATCGAATCGGCAATCGATGGGTGGCGCCGCGTTGTGGTGACTGCCACGCAGCTCGGTATCCCGATCCCCGGGTTCTCCTCGGCGCTCTCCTATTACGACGCGCTACGCACCGAGCGGCTGCCGGCCGCGCTGACTCAGGGCCTGCGCGATTTCTTCGGCGCGCACACCTACGGTCGCATCGACGAGGACCCGAGCAAGAAGTTCCACACGCTGTGGAGCGGAGACCGCACCGAAGTGCCCGCCTAGCTGGGCCAACTAAAGTGGCTTGAAGGGGGCTGTAAGGGTGGGGCGACTGCGATGAGGTTTCTGGACGGGCACCGACCGGCGTACGACCTGACCTATAACGATGTTTTCATCGTGCCGAACCGGTCTGATATCGCGTCGCGGTTCGACGTCGATTTGTCCACTAGCGACGGCTCCGGCACCACCATTCCGGTGGTGGTCGCCAACATGACCGCGGTAGCCGGGCGGCGGATGGCTGAGACTGTGGCGCGGCGCGGCGGCATTGTGATTCTGCCGCAGGATCTTCCGATCACGGCGGTGCAGCAAACGGTGGAATTCGTCAAGAGCCGGGATCTTGTTCTCGACACCCCGGTGATGCTGGGGCCCGATGATTCCGTGTCCGATGCGATCGCGCTGATCCACAAGCGCGCACATGGTGTCGCCGTGGTGGTCTTCGAGGGCCGTCCGATCGGGTTGGTCAGCGAATCGTCCTGCCTGGGCGTGGACCGCTTCGCCAGAGTGCGCGACGTAGCCGTGAGTGACTTCGTGACCGCCCCGGTAGGCACCGACCCGCGGAAGATCTTCGATCTGCTCGAGCACGCCCCGATCGAGGTCGCATTGGTGACCAACCCAGACGGCACGCTGGCGGGCGTTGTTACCCGCACCGGGGCGCTGCGCGCTGGTCTTTACACCCCGGCCACCGACGCCGGCGGGCGGCTGCGCATTGGGGCGGCTGTCGGTATCACTGGCGATGTGGGGGCCAAGGCCCGGTCGTTGGCCGAGGCCGGCGTCGACGTGCTGGTCATCGATACCGCACACGGACATCAGGTCAAGGCGCTGGAGGCGATCAAGGTGGTCGCGTCGCTGCACCTGGGTGTGCCGTTGGCCGCGGGCAACGTGGTGTCGGCGGAGGGCACGCGTGATCTGCTCGGCGCCGGGGCGAGCATCGTCAAGGTCGGTGTCGGGCCGGGCGCGATGTGCACTACCCGGATGATGACCGGCGTCGGCCGTCCGCAGTTCTCCGCCGTACTCGAATGTGCTTCTGCAGCAAGACAACTCGGCGGGCATGTGTGGGCAGACGGTGGGATCCGCCATCCGCGGGACGTGGCCCTGGCGCTGGCCGCCGGTGCGTCGAATGTCATGATCGGGTCGTGGTTCGCCGGAACCTACGAGTCGCCCGGAGACCTGATGCGCGATCGCGATGACCAGCCGTACAAGGAGAGCTACGGCATGGCTTCCAAGCGTGCGGTGGTTGCCCGCACCGGCGCCGACACCGCGTTCGACCGCGCTCGCAAGGCGTTGTTCGCGGAAGGCATCTCGACGTCGCGGATGGGGCTGGATCCCGACCGGGGCGGTGTCGAGGACCTGATCGACCACATCACCTCGGGCGTGCGCAGCACCTGCACCTACGTCGGTGCCGCCACCCTGGCGGAGCTGCATGAGCGAGCCGTCGTCGGATTGCAATCGGCCGCCGGCTTCGCCGAGGGTCATCCGCTACCGCTGGGCTGGTGACGCCAGCGGCGCGGGAAAGCAAGTCGTATCCGAACGGGCCGGATGTCTTCGCTAACATGTGAATTCTCGTGATTTTCAGGTCCGCAGCAACGCGCTGCGCGGCATCGAGCGAAAGGGATGACGTGCCGCAGGCACCCGTCGAGGCCGTTGGCTTCCGGGCGGAGCGGCTACCCGCAGCGTCCCCGGCCAGCCCGGTGTCGCCGAGGCCGTCCCGATAACCGAGCCCGCCATGAACCTCACCGTCACCGTTGTCAGCGTATTGGCCATCGCGGTGCTCATCTTCGGCAACGGGGTATTCGTCGCGGCCGAATTCTCGCTGACCGCGCTGGACCGCAGCACGGTCGAGGCCAACGCCCGCAGGGGCGGCCGCCGCGACCGCTTGATCCAGCGCGCTCAGAACAGGCTGTCGTTCCAGCTGTCGGGTGCTCAGCTGGGCATTTCGATCACGACGCTGGTAACCGGTTACCTGACCGAACCGATGGTGGCCGATCTGCCGCATCCGTGGTTGGACGTGATCGGGGTGTCTGACCCCTTAGCCGACGCGATCACCGCGTTCATGGTGATGGTGATCGTGACGTCGGTGTCGATGGTGTTCGGCGAGCTGGTCCCGAAATATCTTGCGGTGGCGCGCCCGCTGTCGACCGCCCACGCTGTCGTGGGCTTTCAGCTGCTGTTCTCGCTCTTACTGACTCCCGCGATCCGATTGACGAACGGCGCGGCGAACTGGATTGTTCGCGAACTGGGCATTGAGCCGGCCGAAGAGCTGCGGTCGGCCCGCTCACCGCAGGAACTGGTTTCGCTGGTGCGTACCTCGGCGCGCAGCGGGTCCTTGGACCCCGCCACCGCCGCGCTAGTGCGGCGATCGCTGCAGTTCGGTGCTCTCACCGCCGAGGAGCTGATGACGCCGAGGTCGAAGATCGTGGCGCTGCAGACCGATGACACTGTCAGCGACGTGGTTGCCGCAGCGGCCGAGTCCGGATTCTCCCGCTTCCCCATCGTCGACGGTGATCTCGACGAAACCATCGGGATCGTGCACGTCAAGCAGGTGTTTAAAATTCCACGGGCCGACCGGGCGCACACACTGCTGGCCACGGTCGCGCAACCCGTTCCGGTGGTGCCGTCAACGCTGGATGGTGACGCCGTGATGGCTGAGATCCGTGCCAACAATCTGCAGACCGCGATGGTCGTCGACGAATACGGCGGCACCGCGGGCATAGTGACCGTCGAGGATTTGATCGAAGAGATCGTTGGTGACGTCCGCGATGAACACGACGACGCCACCCCGGATGTGGTGGAGGCCGGCGGTGGCTGGCGGGTATCGGGTCTGCTGCGGATCGACGAGGTGGCCGCCGCCACCGGATACCGGGCTCCCGAAGGGCCATACGAGACGATCGGCGGTCTGGTGCTCCGCGAGCTCGGCCACATCCCGGTGGCCGGTGAAACGGTCGAGCTGACCGCATTAGACCCGGATGGCCTGTTGGACACCTCGATGCGCTGGCAGGCAACGGTGGTTCAGATGGACGGTCGCCGGATCGATTTGCTCGAGCTGACCGAGCCGGGCAGTCGCACCGAAACGGCGGCCATCGGGCGGAGCCACTGATGGACGACACGCTCGGAGTACTGCTGGCGATCCTGCTGATCGGGGCGAACGCGTTCTTCGTGGCCGCGGAATTCTCGCTGATCTCGGCCCGACGCGACCGCCTCGAAGCGTTGGCCGAGCAGGGCAAGGCGAGAGCGGTCACCGTGATCCGGGCCGGCGAGCAGCTGTCGTCCATGCTGGCCGGCGCCCAGCTGGGAGTCACGGTGGCGTCGCTACTGCTCGGCCGGATCGGCGAGTCAGCGGTCGCCGATCGGTTGCGGACAGCGTTTGGGCTGACCGGTATGCATCCGGCACTGCTGCAGACTTTGTCGTTCGCGATCGCGCTCGCGGTTGTGGTGACGCTGCATGTGCTGCTGGGCGAGATGGTGCCGAAGAACATCGCGCTGGCCGGCCCGGAACGGACGGCGATGCTGCTGGTCCCGCTCTACCTGCCCTACGTGCGCGCCGTCCGACCGTTCATCGTGTTCTACAACAAATGCGCCAACGCGATACTGCGCATGATGGGCGTGGAACCCAAGGATGAGCTCGACATCACGGTCTCCCTTGCCGAGCTGAGCGAGATGATCGCCGAATCGGGGTCCGAAGGCCTGCTGGATCCCGAGGAGCACACCCGGCTGACCCGAGCGCTGCAGATTCGCAACCGGGTAGTCGGCGATGTGGCGGTACCGCTCGCCGATGTCCGGGCGGTGCCGGTGGCTGCGGCGGGCTCCGGGCCGATGGTCGGCGCCGTCGAACGCGCCTTGGCCCAGACCGGCTACTCGCGGTTTCCTGTCGCGGCACTCGACGGGAAGTTCATCGGCTACCTGCACATCAAAGACGTGCTGACGCTCAGCGACGATCCACAGACGGCGATCGATCTGGCGTTGGTACGCCCGCTGCCGCAGGTGCCCAAGTCGTTGCCGCTGGCCGACGCCTTGTCGCGGATGCGCCGCAGCAACAGCCATCTGGCGCTGGTGACCGACGACGGCGGCAGTGCGGTTGCGATGGTGGCGATGGAGGATCTGGTGGAGGACTTGGTCGGTAGCATGCGCGACGCATAGTGAGACCGGCCACCTGGCCGCCTGGCGAAGAGCGCAGCCCATAGCCCGTATGATTGAACGGCCGCCAGTACAGAAAGTGCTGGAGGACTCAGGATCTTGGCCGGCAGTCCATGCGTTGCCACAAAGCGATTCTCAGGGTCCGCCGCGGCGCGATGGGCGGAGCTGTTCGCCCGCCTGACCTGCAGTTGCGGGTCAGGTGGGTACGGTCGCTCGCGCTGCTGGCCGGTAGGCTGACGACGTAGCCAGTGGGGCCAATGAGGCCGTTATGGAGGAGAAACATGACTGATCGCGTGTCGGTGGGGAACTTGCGGGTCGCCCGAGTGCTCTACGACTTCGTGAACAACGAGGCCCTGCCTGGCACCGATATCGACCCGGACAGCTTCTGGGCGGGCGTGGACAAGGTCGTCACCGACCTCACCCTGCAAAACCAAAGTTTGCTGAATGCCCGCGACGAGCTGCAGGCCCAGATTGACAAATGGCACCGGCACCGGGTAATCGAGCCGATCGACGCGGATGCCTACCGCCAGTTCCTCACTGAAATCGGCTATCTGCTGCCCGAGCCCGATGACTTCACCATCACCACCTCCGGTGTCGACCCAGAGATCACCACGACGGCCGGCCCGCAGCTGGTGGTGCCGGTGACGAATGCGCGGTTTGCGCTGAATGCGGCCAACGCCCGCTGGGGTTCCCTCTACGACGCCCTCTATGGCACCGACGTCATCCCGGAAAGCGACGGCGCCGAGCAGGGCACCAGCTACAACAAGGTTCGCGGCGACAAGGTGGTCGCCTATGCACGCAAGTTTCTCGACGAGGCGGTGCCGTTGTCGTCGGGTTCCTATGCCGACGCCACCGGTTTCACCGTCGACGATGGTCGACTGCTGGTCAGCCTGCGAGGCGACGAGTTGTCCCGAGGGTTGGCCAATCCCGGCCAATTCGCCGGCTACACCGGCGAGGCCGAGTCGCCCAAGTCGGTGTTGTTGGTCAACCACGGGCTGCACATCGACATCCTGATCGACCCGGACTCACCGATCGGTAAGACCGACGCTGCCGGAGTCAAGGACGTGGTCCTGGAATCGGCGGTTACCACGATCATCGACTTCGAGGACGCCGTTGCCGCCGTCGACGCCGACGACAAAGTCCGCGCCTACCGCAACTGGCTGGGCCTGAACAAGGGTGACCTCGCCGCAGAAGTCGACAAAGACGGCGACACGTTCACCCGGGTGCTCAATCAGGACCGGAACTACACCTCGCCCGATGGCGGTGAATTCAGCCTGCCCGGACGCAGTCTGATGTTCGTCCGCAACGTCGGCCATCTGATGACCAACGATGCAATCGTCGACGCCGACGGCAACGAGGTGTTCGAGGGCATCATGGATGCGCTGTTCACCGGCCTGACCGCGATCCACGGGCTCAAAACCGGCGAAGCCAATGGGCCATTGGCGAATAGCCGCACCGGGTCCATTTACATCGTCAAGCCCAAAATGCACGGTCCCGACGAAGTCGGATTCACCGCCGAGCTGTTCAGCCGCGTCGAAGACGTGCTGGGTTTGCCGCAGGCCACCCTGAAGGTCGGCGTCATGGACGAGGAGCGGCGCACCACTCTCAACTTGAAGGCGTGCATCAAGGCTGTCGCCGACCGGATCGTATTCATCAACACCGGTTTTCTGGACCGCACCGGCGACGAGATCCATACCTCGATGGAGGCCGGTCCGATGGTGCGCAAGGGGACCATGAAGAGTCAGCCGTGGATCCTGGCCTATGAGGACAGCAATGTCGACACCGGCCTGGCCGCCGGGTTCGCCGGCCACGCCCAGATCGGCAAGGGCATGTGGACCATGACCGAGCTGATGGCCGACATGGTTGAGCAGAAAATTGCCCAGCCCCGTGCCGGCGCCAGCACGGCCTGGGTGCCTTCGCCTACCGCGGCCACGTTGCACGCGCTGCACTACCACAAGGTCGACGTAGTCGCGGTGCAGGAAGAACTGGCCGGCAACAAACGCACCACCATCGACCAGCTGCTCACCATTCCGCTGGCCAAGGAACTGGCCTGGGCGTCCGAGGAGATTCGCGAGGAGGTGGACAACAACTGCCAGTCCATCCTCGGCTACGTGGTTCGCTGGATCGACCAGGGCGTCGGTTCGTCCAAGGTTCCCGACATCCACGACGTGGCGCTCATGGAGGACCGCGCCACGCTGCGGATCTCCAGCCAGCTGCTGGCCAACTGGCTGCGCCACGGCGTGATCACCAACGAGGACGTCCGGGCCAGCCTGGAGCGCATGGCCCCGATGGTGGATCAGCAGAACGCCGGGGATGCGGCCTATCAGCCGATGGCGCCGAACTTCGACGACAACATCGCATTCCTGGCCGCCCAAGAGCTGATCTTGTCCGGAGGACAGCAGCCCAACGGCTACACGGAGCCGATCCTGCATCGGCGTCGGCGTGAATTCAAGGCCCGCGCCGGTGCCTCATAACGGCTCAACATGCGGTAATGCGTCATATGACAGGTAAAACGACGGTTCGACGGAATGGCGGCGGGCACTGGTATGGGTAGGCACAGCATGCCCGACCCCCAGGACTCCGTCGACGAACCGTCCGACGAATCCTCCGCGGATGATCTGGGCGACGACACAAGCCGTCACCCGAACGCCGGCCGGGCAGCCGACTCGCCCGGCAGCTCCAGCGACCCTTCGGCCAAATTCCCGCCCCACACCGACGACCTGGACGACTACAGCGGCTACTCGGACGAGGGTCACTACGCGGACGAGGAGCACTTCCCGGTTGGCGACGACGATTACGCGGATGACGACTTCCCCGTTGGCGGCGCAGCCGATGCTGCCGACGAATACCCGGACTTTCCGTCCCGGCCGGCAAGCGCGGCGGGCTCCGACCCGCCGACCACACCACCGTCCCTATTCCGTGGCGGCCACCGGGGACTCGGCGATTGGCGGGGCGGTCACCGCAGCGACGGCGGGCGACGCGGG
>DATIOT010000253.1:0-13674 GCA_035472875.1 Mycobacterium sp. | reverse complement strand
GGCCCCGACTGTC
This sequence comes from Mycobacterium sp., assembly GCA_035472875.1. GTDB lineage: Bacteria > Actinomycetota > Actinomycetes > Mycobacteriales > Mycobacteriaceae > Mycobacterium. The sequence goes on along the minus strand of DATIOT010000253.1, from coordinate 13,661 downwards.
TGAGGGCACGTCTGCCGGAGCCGGTTCGGGGCTGACGGCCGCCTCCTTGCCGTTGCGCCCACAGCCGGTGAATGCCAGCGGATCCGCCACGCAAATGGCGTCGGGCGCCAAGTGCTTCAGTTTCGCGGCCGACTTGAGGACCATCCGCAGGTCCGCATTGGGCGCTATGAGTGCCGAGATGTCGTCGGGAATGACCACAATGTCACTCAGGTCGACCTCGGGCAGTGGCCTGTCGAAGTCCACCGACGGCAAGACACGGGACAGTAGCCGGGGCAGCCACCAGTTCCACTGGGCGAACATCGCCATCAGTGCCGGTACCAGGACCAGCCGTACCACGGTGGCGTCCACCGCGATCGCGACAGCGCACGCCACGCCGATCTCAGCGACTAGCGGCATGCCGGCGAACGCGAAGCCGATGAATACCGCGATCATGATCAGGGCAGCGCTGGTGATCGTGCGCGCGCTGGTGCTCACGCCGTATGCGACCGCATCGCGAGTATTTCCGGTGTGCAGGAAGCGTTCCCGGATGCGGGTGAGCAGGAAGATTTCGTAGTCCATCGACAACCCGAAGGTCATCGCCAGCACCAGCGGGGGAACGGTGCTGTCGATCGAACTGATCTGTGTGAAACCGAGATCCTGCAGCCAGCCCCACTGGAACACCATCACCAGGCTGCCGTAGGCGGCGGCGACCGACAGCAACGTCATCAGTACACCTTTGAACGCCAAGAACACCGAGTGGATCGAGACCAACAGCATCACGAAAGCGATGAGTGCAACGAAAACCAACACCATCGGCTCGGTCGCCGACACACGGTCATCGAAATCCTTGATCAATGCGGTCGGACCACCGATGTCCACTCGTGCCGTTCCCTTGTCGGGAACCTCGGGTAGCTGCGTGCGCATCCAGCTGACGGTTTCCCGCGCGCCCATGTCCTCGGGATCGACCGACAACACCGCGCTGAGCAAAGCGCTGTTGTTGACGTCGGCGAATTGCGGTGGTGCCACCGAGATAACGTTGGGAGCCTTCGTCATTCGTTGACGGACTGCGGCGATTGTCTGGCTATGTCCGGTTGAGGACGCACCGCCGTCGGGAAAGGTGACCAGCACCTGAACCGGTCCGAGCGAGCCGGGTCCGAGAGCTTGGCCCGCCTCGGCGACCCCGGCACGGATCTCGTGCGACGAGTCGAACTGGCGTAGCAAGCTGTTGCCCAGCACCATCGATGCAGCCGGTGCAGCCATGACAAGCAGGACGATCGACGCCGCCAGCGCCGACACCCACGGTCGGCGCATCACCCATCCGACCCAGCGGTTCCAGAACCGGGACTGAGTGCTCTCCGGGCGGCGTGACCAGTGCAGCAGGGCCGACCTCTTGGCGGCCGCCCGGCCGAACGTCGCCAGCACCGCCGGAGTGAGGGTGGCTGACGTCAACATCGCGACCGCGACGGCCAGGATCGCTCCGCTAGCCATCGACTTCAGCGCCGGGGTGTTGATCAAGTAGATACCGGTAAGCGAGGCGATGACGGTCATCCCGGACAACACCACCGCCAGCCCCGAGGTGGCCATCGCGGCGTCCACGGCTTCACGTGGCTGACGGCCGGCACGCAATTCCTCGCGGAAGCGCATCAAGATGAACAGCGAATAGTCCACGGCGAGCGCGATGCCGAACATCGACACCGTCGACGTGACGAACACCGACATGGTGGTGTATGCCGACAACAGGTACACCAGGCCCATAGTGACCACGACCGTGCAGATCCCGAGGGCCAGCGGGATCGCCGCGGCAGCCAGCGAACCGAACACGGCGAGCAAGACCATCAGAATGATCGGCAGGTTCCAGCGTTCCGCCTCGGCGATGTCGTGCTTGGTATTCGCCGCCGCAGCAGCGCTGAGCGCTCCCTGCCCGATCACATAGAGCCGCACTCGGCCGTTGGCGGTCTGCCCGGATTGGTCGCCTTTGATGCCTACCTTTTGGCGTAGCTGCTTGGCGACGTCACTGGTGCCGGAGTTGCGCGGATCCAGCCGCAGTGACACCACGTAGGGCCGGTCGGGTTGCGGGGGGCGCTGGGTGGGGTTGGGCTTCTCCGTCACCCCGGGGAACTCGCTGGCGATCTGTCTGAGTTGCGCCACGGCGTCGTCGATGTCCTGATAGGTGGCATCTGCACGGGGGGCCGCCACCAGCGCCAACGAAGACGCTCCCTGCTCGTGATATTGATCCTCGAGTTGATCGTGGACCATCAGCGACTGCGAGCCGGCCACTTCGAAACCACCGCCGGTGAGATTTCCCGACTGCGTGAGCGCCAGATAGACCGCCGGCACTAATGCCAGCAACCAGCCTGTGAAGACCAACCAGCGGTACCTGCGCAGGCTGCGGCTTAGGCGCATCATGAACTGCTGGATTTTGGGCTCCCCGGTCTTCTCACGCAACGCGTGCAGGCGAGGATACCGCAGGACGCTGTGCATTATGTCCGCTTTTGTAGTTCCTGAGCTGCGGAGACACCGATGTTGCCAAGACGCTGCGAAGTCGTTGTGAACCAGTGACCATGCGGGAGATGGATCACACCAGCTGGCAGCGGCGCTCTCGTGGATGGCAGGATGGTCGCTTGGCCGCGCGGGGCGCCGGGGAATTCAAGGGAAACTCCGCGACAAACTGGGCCGTATATCGCAGCCGTTTGCGAAGTGTCAGGGCTCGGCAGACTTCGCAAACCTTAAGGAGTTATCCATGAAGACAGGCATTGCGACCAGACGCCGCAGGCTCTTCGCAGGGCTGACCGCCGCCGCGTTGGCGGGCACTGCTGCCGCGACTCTGGGCGGCCCCCCGGCCACTGGTGCTAACGACCCGTGCGCGGCCAGTGAAGTCGCCAGGACGATCGGTTCGGTCTCCAAGTCGATGGGCGACTACCTGGACTCGCACCCGGAGACCAACCAGACGATGACAACGATGCTGCAGCAGCAAGCCGGACCACAATCGTTCGCATCGCTGAAGTCCTACTTCGAGGCCAACCCCAAGGTCGCCGGTGATATGACGTCGATTGCGCAGCCACTGACCAACTTGTCGATGCAGTGCAAGCTGCCGATCAGCATCCCTCAGGCGATGGGCCTCATGCAGCGGGCGCAAGGCGCGGCTGGTGCGCTGCCCGCACTGCCTGGCAATGCCGCAGGTGCACTGCCGTTGGGCGGCACCGCGGGCACCCCGCCCGCAGCGACCGGGCCGGTCCCGCCCGCCGCGGTCGGTGCGCTTCCAGGCCCGCCGCGGCAGAACAACGTCGGCTAGCTAGCCGTCGCCTGCTGGATTCCGATCAGGCGGCGGCAAGGGACCCTGCAGGGCGGTCTCGGTCGGGTCGGCGGAAACGTCGTTCTGGTGCCGTACAACAGGCAGCGGACCGGTAATCGGTTCGTCGTCGTCCGAGGCGCCGATGTTCTCGGTGCGGAACATGAAGAAGAACACCACCCAGCCGATAGCGGCGATCAGTAACCAGCTGATCAGCCGGTAGAGCAGCATCGCCGAGATGGCACTCGGCAACGACATGCCGCTAGAGACCAGGCCAGGGACCAGCACCGCCTCGACGATCAACAGCCCCCCCGGCATCAGCGGTATAGTGCCGACCGCCCGAGCGGCCGCGTAAGCAACCGTCAGCCCGGCGACCGATGCGTGGTCGCCGGCCGCATACGCGGCGAAGCCGAGACAGGCAACGTCTGCGATCCAGTTGAACAGTGACCAACTGAACGCCACTCCCAAGTCGCGCCGGCCCAGGCTCACCGATTCGAGCTGCGTGAGCATCTCGCGCCACGTCTCCAGGCCGGCGTCGGCCGGCCGGCCGCGAATCGAGTTGACCCACGACAAAACCCGGCTGCCGATCCCGTCGATCAGCTCCGGCCGCGACGCCACCGCCTGGGCGAGTAGCAACAACGCGACGAAGCCCCCCAGCGTGAACAGCAACGAGAAAGGGTTGTTCTTTGCGCCAAGGAAGAAAGCGCCGCCCAACCCGAGCAGTGCCAATCCCACTGCCTGCAGCACACCCGACATCACCAGCTGCCACGACGCCACCACCGTTGAGGCGCCCCAGATTCGCTGTTGGCGGAGCAGGAACGTAGCCGACAACACCGGTCCGCCGGGCAGCGTGGTGCTCAGTGAGTTGGCGGCGTAGAAGGCGGCTTCCGATCGCAATTGTTTGACGTGCACGCCGGCAGATTTCAGCAGGGTGCGTTGAATCTGGGCGAAGCTGTGCATCGAGGCGGCCGCAGCCAGCAGCGACGCGAGCAACCACCACCAGTTGGCCTCATACAGGCTCATCCATGCTTTGGCCAGCTGGTCCCAGCCCAGTGCGATCTCGACGGCAAGCACGATCGCGACGATGCCGAGGATCACCCAGCGCAGCCACCAGTACTTGCCGCGCGGGGTCTCGCCCCGGCGAGTGGGTGTGGGTACGCCCCCCGAAGGAGGTGCCCCCACCCGCGGGTGGGGGAGTGCCCCTACGCGCGGTAGGTACTGCTTGCGGATCGGTGCGTCATGCGACACGTGCTTAGGGTAACCGTGCAGGTGGCGCGGCCATCGAGGCGCAGCACTGACTGTGTCGTCGTCGTAACCGGATCGTGCCAGCCCCGAGGACCCCGAGGGCCTGGGCCGACCCTGAGGCGGCCTCCGGACGGCCTTGGGCGGTGAACCGCGCCAGATAGGCTGGCCAGATGTCAGCAAACCCCGACACCGCGTCGGTCGAACCGCTTGTCCGCAAGGCCGCGGCATGGTCTTGGCGTTTGCTGGCCATCCTGGCCGCGGCGGTCGCCCTGCTCTGGGTTGTGAAGAAGCTCGAAATCATCGTCGTTCCCGTGTTGCTGGCATTGATGATCAGTGCGTTGCTGGTGCCGGCGGTTGACTGGATGGACCGGCGGGGCCTGCCGCGAGGTGGCGCTGTGGCACTGGTCTTGCTGGGCGGATTCGCGGTTCTGGGCGGCATCCTGGCGTTCGTCGTTATCCAGTTCGTGTACGGTTTGCCCGATCTGACCGAGCAGGTGACCCGCAGCATCGACTCCACCCGCAGATGGCTGATCGAAGGGCCGCTGCATCTGCGCGGCGAACAGATCGACAACGCGGGCGACGCCGCCATCCAGGCGCTGCACAACAATCAGGCCAAGCTGACCAGCGGCGCACTGGCAACTGCGGCGACCATCACCGAGCTCGTCACGGCCGCGGTGTTGGCGCTTTTCACGCTGATTTTCTTCCTCTACGGTGGCCGCAACATCTGGCAGTACGTCACCAAGATCTTCCCCGCCGACGTCCGGGAGCGGGTGCGCGAGGCCGGTCGTGCCGGATACGGGTCGCTCATCGGGTACGTGCGGGCCACGTTCCTGGTCGCCCTGACCGATGCGGCCGGCGTCGGTACGGGGTTGGCGATCATGGGTGTTCCGCTTGCGCTGCCGCTGGCCTCACTTGTTTTTCTCGGTGCCTTCATCCCGCTGGTGGGTGCCGTGATCGCAGGCTTTCTGGCCGTAGTGGTGGCCCTGCTCACGAAGGGTATCGTCTACGCGCTGATTACGCTGGGTTTGCTCGTCGCGGTGAATCAGCTCGAGGCCCATTTGCTGCAGCCGTTGGTGATGGGTCGCGCGGTCTCGATTCATCCGCTGGGGGTGGTGCTGGCTATTTCCACCGGTGGTGTCCTTGCCGGCATCGTCGGCGCCTTGCTGGCAGTTCCGACGGTCGCGTTCCTCAATAACGCGATACAGGTGCTGCTCGCTCCGGATCCGTCCGCCGAAGCCGACAAGCAGGCCGAGGATGCCGGCGATGGTGGGGCGATCGTCCATGCAAAACCGGATGGCTCCGAGGAGGAGTCGGCCTGAGGGCCCAACGGCCTACAAACGTCCCTCGCGGCGCAGTAGATCCTGGGCGCTGAGACCGCCGCCACCGCGGCGGCGCTGACGCGATTTGTCGCCGTTGTCGCCCTGGCCCCGGGCGTTCAGCTTCTCAGTTGCTGCATCGGAGTCGTTGGCCTCCGACTGGGTGACCGGGAGCGCGGCGGTGGGGTCGGCCGGGTCGGTGTTGCTGTCGCCGGAACGGTTCGCCGGGACCGGCATGGCCCTGGTCTGACCGTCCGACGGTGTGGGCGCAGGCGGTGGGGGTGTCGATGGTGGTGACTGGGGGCGGGTCGGCGGCGCGGAATTGCCCGAAACGCGTAGGTCGGCCGGCCGTTCTTGCCCGGGCGCGGCCTGGTTTTTCGGGGCCGCGGTGGTGTTCACGGAGTCGCCGGGCACCGAGAGTCGCGACGTCTTGGCTTCCGTCGGTTGGCTGGGCCCGGTCTGAATGCGTGTGGTGTCGGCCCCAGAGGGCAGTTCCATGGCCGGCCGGGCCTCCCGCTGGCCGGCTGGGAGTGGCCGCGACGGCGCTGGGGGCGCGCCCGGGTGAGTGGGGTCGTGCGGTGGACGCGCGGGAGCGGCGACCAGGCTGGCCGCGGCGACCGGAGGCCGCGTCGGCCGCCCATTGACGCTAGGCCGCTTGCGCTCGTCGGGGAGGTCCATCTCGCCCAGCCCGATCCGGTTCTGCAGCCGCCTCGCCCAGCGCGGAGCCCACCAGCAGTCGTCGCCGAGCAACTTCATCACCGAAGGCACCAGGAACATGCGGACGATAGTGGCGTCCAGCAGCAGCGCCGCCATCAGACCGAATGCCAGGTACTTCATCATCACTAGGTCGGAGAACACGAACGAACCGGCGACCACGGCAAGGACCAGGGCGGCCGCCGTGATGAGGCGGCCGGTGGTCGCGGTTCCAATCCGGATGGCCTCGGCGGTGGACATGCCGCGCTCGCGGGCCTCGACCATCCGGGACACCAGGAACACCTCGTAGTCGGTGGCCAAGCCGTAGCCGACCGCGACAACCAGGGCGATTATCACCACCATCAACGGGGTCGGCGTGAAATTCAGCCATTTAGCGAAGTGTCCGTCGACGAAGATCCAGGTCAGGATGCCCATGGTGGACCCGAGCGTCAGCACGCTCATCACCGCGGCCTTGATCGGTAGCACAAACGACCCGAACGCCAGGAACATCAACACCATGGTCGCGGTGATGAGAACGACCAGCATCAGCGGAGCTTTGGCGACCAGGCTGTGTATTGAATCCTGTTCGAGGGCCGGCGTACCACCGACCCGTATCTCGATGCCCTTGGGCGGCGAGATCGCGCGTAGCTCGGCGAGCTTCTTTGACGCGTCGCCCTGGTTGATTAATCCGTTCTGTAGCACCCGGACCGACGGGCCTTTCGACGCGCCCGGCGCGACCGCGCGCTCCTGCCACATGTTCGCGGGGTTGTTGTCCGGGTCGCTGAATCCGCTGATCGCGATCGCCTTGCTGCGCACGTCTGCGATCTGTCCGTCGGTGACCGGCTGATGATTGGTCGTTTGGATAACCAGAGTCAGCGGATTGGTGCGGTATCCGGGGAAGAGTTTGTCGAAATGCTCCTGCGCCTGGCGCACCGCATTGTTGGGCGGCAGATACTTCTCGCTCAGGCCGCCCAGTGAGACGTTGAACACCGGGGTAATCAGCAGGATCATGCCGACTACGATCGGGATGGCGAACACCAGCGGCCGCTTCATCACGAAGTTGACCAGCCTGCCCCAGAAACCGGCCTCAACCTCTTCGCGGGTCTTGGTCTTCTGTAGCCGGTCCGCGAGCCAGTTGAGGTAGGCGCGGGAGACTTTCCAGTTGCGCAGGAAGGGCACCCGGAACAGGGTCCGCACCCCCAGCGCGTCAACGTGGCGACCGAGGACGCCAAGGCAGGCCGGCAGCAGGGTGATCGACAACAGCGCCGCGAGCGTCACCGCCGCGATCAGGGCATAGACCAGCGACTTCACAAAACCCTGCGGCAACAGGAGCAGGCTGGCGCCCGACGCGATGATCAGCACCGCGGAGAACGCCACGGTGCGCCCGGCCGTCATTACTGTGCGTCGCACCGCGGCCTCGGTGTCGTAGCCTTCGGCGATCTCTTCCCGGAACCGGCTCACCACGAACAGCCCATAGTCGACGGCGATACCCAGACCGATCAGCGAGACGACCGGTTGGGCAAAAAAGCTCACCGGCCCGAAGATCGTGATGAACCGCAGTATGCCCAGCCCGCCCGCAATACTCAACCCGCCGACCATCACCGGCAGGCAGGCCGCGATCACGCCGCCGAACACCAGGAACAGCACCACCGCCACCAGCGGCAGCGCCAGAACTTCCATGCGCCGCTGGTCGGTGGCAATGGTGCCGGTCAACGCGTTGGCGATCGGCTCGAGGCCGGCGAGCTGGACCGTGCCACCGTCAAGCTTCTGCAGGGCCGGCGTGATGGTCTTGTAGTTGTTGAGGATGGTGTCGTCATCGTCGCCCTTGAGCGGGATGGACACGAACGTGTACTTCTTGTCCTGGGTGGCCATGCCCTGAATGAGCGGGCTGGTCGTGTCGGGTGCTCTCAGGTAGCCGGCCCAGCCCAGAACCTGGTCGGAATGGTCCTGCTGGAACTTGTTGAGATCATCGGTGATCTGCTTTGCCCAAGCGGGGTCGTTGACGGTTTTGCCGTCCGGGGCCTTGAAGATCGCGACGATGTGGCCGCTTCTGTCCCGGCCGTAGACGTTGTCGCCGATCACGGAGGCCTTGACCGATTGACTGCCGTCGTCGTAGAAACCGCTCTGTGTGACGTGCTTACCCAGGCTCATCCCGAAAACGCCGCCGCCGAGGCACAGAGCCACCATGACTCCGATTACGATGTACCGGTAGCGGTACACGGTTCGACCCCACCAGGCGAACACGTAAGCTCCTTACTGGATCTCTAGCGACCCGCGCATCGGTTTCCCAGTGTCACACACGCGTGGTCAATAGCGCAGACAGCGGCCGGAACGGCTGCAGCCAGGCGCCCTCGTCAGGCAGCGAATCTAGCCCGATTCGCGGCAACGGCTCCCGGAAAACACCCGCGATGTCCTCCAGGTCGACGAAGTCCAAGGTATCCGACGCTAGCGCCCAACTAGCGTGTTCACGAAATCCGATCACCTGGACATCGACCCCGGTGCGCGCTATTTCTTCCAGCGGTGGAAGGAACGCTTGACCGTCAGCGGAAGCCACAACCAGCGCCGCAACCCCTTGTTGGCGCCGCTGTTCGATGTGGGCGAGCATGTCGCGGTCGACGTCGCTGTCCTCGTCGATCTTCGGCTTGGCGAAGACCGCGAACCCCACGTTACGCAGTGCGTCCACCCACGGTCGAACCACGTCGGCGCTGCCCGGGACGATGTTGGTGAAAACGGTGGCCTCAGGTTCGATCACCACGCCTGGTCGGCCGGCGCTGACCTCTGCCGTACGTGCCAGCAGCCAGCGACCGAGTGCGTCGAAACGTGGGCGTTCCAGGGCTGTCGGGCGACGGCCCAAGATCGAGCCGAGGCCCATGTCGAGGTTGGGAGCGTCCCACACCAGCAGGACGCGCCTGGCCGGTGCTTCGAAGCTGCTCAAACCACCGTCGGACAGGATCGACGGTGATTCGAGCGGTTCTGGTGCTGCTGCGGTCTCTTCTGTCAGGCTCATGCTCATCGCCTTTTCCAGATCAACTCGGTCACGGCGCTGCCCGCTTCTTGGGCTTTCGTCTCGTACTTGGTGGTCGGGCGGACGACCGAGATCGGCAGCCGGCTGCCGGGATCGACACGACACAGCCGGGGTTCGGCATCGCCGGCTTGGGCAATCTGCTCGGCGTAGCAGGGGTGGTCCGTCGCGGCGTGCAACACACCACCGGGGAGTAGCCGGTCGGCGATCAGGCCAATCGTGCTCGGTTGCAGGAAACGGCGTTTGTGGTGGCGTGCCTTTGGCCACGGATCGGGAAAGAAGACGCGAACCCCGCTCAGCGACGCCGGTGCAATCAGATGCTCCAACACGTCGATCGCGTTCCCCCGGATCAACCGGATATTGCCGACCTGCTCGCGGTCGATCGCGGACAGCAGCTGCGCCAGGCCCCGCCGGTAGATTTCCACCGCGATCACGTCGATATCAGGCTCGTCCTTGGCCATCTCCAGTGTCGACGTGCCGCTGCCGCAGCCGATCTCGAGCACCAGCGGCGCCGCACGGCCAAACCACGCCCGGGCGTCCAGCGGCTCCAGGCGACGGGGTATTTCAGACGTCCCGAGCTGCGGCCACAGCCGCTCCCACGTCTGGCGTTGGGCGCCGGAAAGCGCGGAACGCCGCGAGCGGAAACTTGTGGCCGGGAGATAGCGCTGCTCGGGACGGTCCGAATCGAGCGGCTCCGGCGCTGGGGTCACGTGCTCTCCGGCTCCCACCTCCACCGGCGTGTCGGGACATGTCCCCACCCCGGGTTGCGCACGCATTTGTCCATGGTGGCCCATGAACGCCGGATGTAGCCGCCTCTGGTCCAGATTGATACCCAACAGTTGCCTTCGGCTGGTAACAGATAAACGGTGGCTCGTATCTCGGTGACGCAGGTGCCACCATTCGGTGGGACCCGATCGGCCGCCCGGCAAACCGACCTGGCCTCGGCGACGACCCTGCATCCGGTGGGGCCAACGCTGGCCGGCGGATCGGGCCAATGGGATCGAGCGGGCGGGACATGAAGGGACAGGGGCACCGGATTTTCGTTGATGAGCTGGAGCGATTTGCTGCCGGGCACGCTGACGCGTGCGTGACCGCGATCGCCGAGCGGGCCGCCGCACCGCTGCGCGTGGCCGTTCGCGGACGTCGGGGAGTGGGGCGCAGCACGGTGGCGCACGCCCTGGACCGCGCCGGAACCGCGTCGGGGATCGTGGTGTCATCGTCGGGATGCGCCGCCGACCGCGACGTCGACGTAATCGTCTACGTCACCACTGAGGTGATCAAACCCGAGGACGCTGCCGCGATTGCCGCCGCCGGACGCCCGGTATTGGCGGTGCTGAACAAGGCCGATTTGGCCGGCTCTCTATCGGGCCGGACCGGGGATTGGCCGATCGCGGCGGCGCGAACTCGCTGCACGAATCTTTCCGAGCTCACGGGCGTACCTGTCGAGCCGATGATCGGTTTGCTCGCTGTCGCTGCGCTCGACGATCTGGATGACACGTTGTGGGCCGCACTGCGGGTGTTGGCCGCCCATCCCGGCGGCTCCGTTTCCCTCGATGGCTCCTTTGACGGGTTCCTGGCGGCGAATAATCCGGTGCCGGCCGACGTGCGGCTGCGCTTGCTGGACACCCTGGACCTGTTCGGCACAGCGCTTGGGATCGCCGCGGTCCGCCAGGGCAGAACGGCGGCGCAAGTGGGGGCCCTGCTGCGCCGGATGAGTTGCCTCGATACCGTCATCAACAAGGTGTCAGCTGTCGGCGCCGAGGTGCGCTACCAACGGGTACTCGATGCCGTCGCGGAATTGGAGGCCCTGGCGGTCAGCGACGAGCGGATCAGTGGATTCCTTTCCCGCGACGACACGGTGGTCGCCCGGATGGCCGCCGCGGTTGACCTCGCCGAGGCGGCCGGGCTGGCAGTCGGGCCGGTTTTTGCCGACCGTGACGATCCGGCCGCACACCTTCCCCGGGCGGCGCGATGGCAGCGCTACAGCCGCGGATTGGTGAGCGATCTGCACCGCGCCTGCGGTGCGGATATTGCCAGAGGATCGCTGCGGCTGTGGTCGCAGACCTGCGGGTCACTACCCGACGTATGTGGGGAGTCATGCTGAGCGGCAAGGATCGCGACGATCCGGCCGCCCGGGTGGACGCACTGGTGGCGGCGATCGGCCCCCGGCTGGATGCGCCCGCCATCAACCGCCGCGACGCGGTGTTGGTAACCGGCCCGTGGATGGCCGGAGTGACCGGGGTGGTCGCGGCACTGCGCGAACGGCTGCCGCAGCACAAGTTCGTCGAGTCGACGGATCTGGGGCCTGGCGATGCCCCGATGGCGGTGGTGTTTGTTGTTTCGGCGGCGGCCCAATTGACCGAATCTGACTGTGTATTGCTGGACGCCGCCGCTGAGCACACCGATGTGGTGATTGGTGTGGTGTCCAAGATCGACGTGCACCGCAACTGGCGCGACGTGCTTACCGCCAACCGCGACACGTTGGCCGCGCACGCACCGCGCTACGGCCAGGTGCCGTGGGTAGGCGCGGCCGCCGTGCCCGACCTCGGCGAACCGAGCGTCGACGAGTTGCTGGAGATCGTCTCAGCACAAGTCGCCGACTCCGATATTGCGCGGCGAAACAGGTTGCGGACGTGGGAATCTCGGCTTCAGACGGTGGCACAGCGGTTCGACCGCGACGCCGAGGGCGTCGGTCGGGGGACACGTGTTGACGCGTTGCGCGAAGAGCGCAGCACGGCCTTGCGGGAGCGGCGCCAGTTGAAGTCCGAGCGCACCATCACGCTGCGCGGTCAGATCCAGCAGGCTCGGGTCCAGTTGTCCTACTTTGCGCGCAACCGGTGCTCGTCGGTGCGCAGCGAGCTGCAAGAGGACGCGGCGGGTCTGTCCCGGCGGAAAATGCCTGACTTCGAGGCGTACACCCGCAAGCGAGGGGCTGAGGTGGTCTTCGAGGTGAGCGAAGGCACCACCACACACCTCGCCGATGTCGCGCAGGTGATGGGTGTGCCGGTGGCCCTCCCAGCCGTCGAGAAGTTGCCGACGGTCGACATCCCGTCCCCACCCCTGAAATCGCGGCGACAGGAAACCTGGCTGATGATGCTGTTGGGCGCCGGGTTCGGACTGGGTGTAGCGCTGACCCTAAGTCGGCTGATCGCCGGTTTGGCTTCAGGGCTGAACCCTCTAACGAAAATCGCTGGGGCCGTGGTGTGCGTGGCGATCGGACTTGCAGTCACCTTCTTGGTGGTCAACATCCGCGGCCTGCTACATGACCGCGCTTTGCTGGATCGCTGGGCAGGCGATGTCATGTCGTCGCTGCGTTCGGTGGTGGAGGAGTTGGTCGCCACACGTGTGCTGGTCGCCGAGTCGGTGCTGAGCACCGCGCTGCTTGCCCGCGAAGAGGCAGAAAACGCACGAGTGTCCGACCAGGTCAGTGCTATCGACAGCGAATTGCGCGAACACGCCATCGCCGCAGCGCGGGCCGCGGCGGTGCGTGACCGGGAGATGCCCACGGTAAAGGCCGCGCTGGATGCCGTACGTGCAGAACTGGGAGAACCGGGTGTACCCCAACCCGAGAACCCTGCCCAGCCTGCGAGCGAGGACGGAATCGGCAAACCGGCTTCGGGGAGCACGGATGGCGATATTGCGTGACGTTTCTGAAGCTTCTGAATCGTTGTTGTGAGGAGACTTATACCCGCCCGAACCTTCCCCAGCAAGGTGATCGCGATAACCTGTATATAAGGCACAGCATGTCAACAGTTGTGTGGGCGAACCCATACGCAGAGACGCCCCGCAAACACGCAGAAGAATTCAGGAGAGTTCGATGACCTCAGCGACCATTCCCGGTCTGGATGCCGCGCCCACGAAGCATCAGGGGCTGCTTTCGTGGGTAGAGGAGGTCGCCGAGCTAACCCAGCCTGACCGGGTTGTCTTCGCTGATGGCTCCGACGAGGAGTGGCACCGGCTCACCGAGCAACTGGTCGAGGCCGGCACCTTTACGAAGCTCAACGAGAAAAAGCACCCGAACTCTTACCTTGCGCTGTCCGACCCGTCCGACGTGGCGCGGGTCGAGTCGCGGACGTTCATCTGCTCCGAACGCGAGATCGACGCGGGGCCGACCAAC
>DATIOT010000252.1:0-1760 GCA_035472875.1 Mycobacterium sp. | reverse complement strand
TGCCGGGACATGAGTGCCTAGCCCGCTGCTTTCACGGTAATTGAGTGTGGGGCCGTGTCATTCATGAAGAAAGGTCCTTTGACCTGGGATGATTCGACTTGCTGAAGGTTGAGTCATCGCACGGATCGGAGCACCTTTCTGGTGGGCAAGTCTACGTCGTTGTATCCGCGGCTGGTGGTGGACGCGGGCGGTTCGGGTGTCGTGTCGCAGGCCGGGTCGGTGGTGCTGCTGCGGGCGGCGGAGCGGGCCGGGCTGACCGGTGGTTTGTCGGGTGCGTTGACGCCGTGGCGTAGGCCGTTGGCCAGCCATGATCCCGGCAAGATCGTGTTGGATCTGGCCGTTGCGCTGGCGATCGGTGGGGATTGTCTTGCCGATGTCGGCCTGCTGCGGGCCGAGCCTGCGGTTTTCGGTGCGGTGGCATCTGACCCCACGGTGTCGCGGTTGATCGCCGCGTTGGCCGCCGATGCGCCGAAAGCCTTGGCGGCCATCGGTTCTGCTCGGGCCGCCGCCCGAGCGGCGGTGTGGGCGGCGGCCGGGCAGCGCTCGCCGGATCACGGTATCGACGCCGAGCATCCGTTGATCATCGATGTGGATGCCACGCTGGTGACGGCGCATTCGGACAAGGAGTCCGCGGCCCCAACGTTCAAGCGTGGGTACGGTTTTCACCCGTTGTGCGCGTTCGTCGACCACGGCCGGGCCGGCACGGGTGAGCCGCTGGCGATGCTGCTGCGGCCGGGCAACGCCGGCTCCAATACCGCCGCCGACCACCAGGCGGTGCTCGCTGATGCGTTGGCGCAGTTACCGTTCGATCCCGGCTACCGGGTCGGGCGTTCGGTGCTGGTGCGTGCCGACACCGCCGGCGGCACCCACCAGTTCGTCAAGCATCTCGACAAGCGGCGCCTAGCCTATTCGGTCGGGTTCTTCGTGTCCGACGCCGCCGCTGCCGCCATCGATCTGATCCCCGAGGCGGCCTGGACCCCCGCCTACGACGCCGACGGGCAGGTGCGTGACGGCGCGTGGGTGGCCGAGGCCACCGGTGTGCTGGACTTGTCCGGCTGGCCGCCCGGCATCCGAGTGATCGTGCGCAAAGAGCGCCCCCATCCCGGGGCGCAGTTGCGCCTCACCGATGCCGACGGGCTGCGCTTGACCGCATTCGCGACCAACACTCGCCGTGGCCAACTGCCCGATCTGGAACTGCGCCACCGCCGCCGCGCCCGCTGCGAAGACCGCATCCGCGCCGCCAAAGACACCGGCCTGCAAAATCTTCCGCTGCGCGGGTTCGACCAGAACCGAATCTGGTGCGCGATCGTGGCGATGGCAATGGAGCTGACCGCATGGGTACAGCTGCTCTCCCTGCACGATCATCCAGCGCGGCGCTGGGAACCCAAACGAATGCGGCTGCGGCTGTTCACGATCGCCGGCCGCCTCGCCCACCACGCCCGGCGAACCCGACTCCGCCTCGCCCCCCACGCGCCCTGGGCAGAACTCCTCACCACCGCGCTGACCCGCCTACAACCAGGCTGACCACCACCAACCAGTCACGACGAGGCGAAAGGACACCCCACTCCGGGCAGTGGAACCCGGCAGAACCCGCTGACCGGGCGGTTCAGCCAAACCCATACCCCAGAATTCAAGATCAACCAAACAATCCGAGCCCGGTCAGGACACCACGCCCGACTCACGAAAGATCCGGGCTAGCAATTATCGGGTGACGGCGAGGTTGAAAAATCAAACACAATGGCTCCGTTGGTTTTCCCCGC
>DATIOT010000251.1:0-2702 GCA_035472875.1 Mycobacterium sp. | reverse complement strand
CGCCCGCACCGACTCCGTCGTCGCCGAACGGGCGCGGGTGAGCGACGCCCTGCGCACGGCCGGGTTCACCCTGCCGTCGTCGCAGGCGAACTTCGTCTGGCTGCCACTTGGACCCCGCACCCTGGACTTCGTGCAGCGGGCAGCCGACGCACGCATCGTGGTCCGCCCGTACGGCACCGACGGTGTGCGAGTCACTATCGGGGCGCCAGACGAAAACGATGCCCTGCTGGGGTTTGCCCGCGACTGGATCAGCCGCACCGAATCAGAGGAGTGACCAATGAGCTTGGCCCGCAAGAAGTTCAGCGAGTTCAAGGAACGCGACGACCACATCGCCGATACCGAGCTCGACGATTTCTGGGCGACTCTTCAGCCGGCGACCATCGACGGCATGATCGGCGAGTGGAAGGGTGGCGAGTTCCTCACTGGCCACAAGATGAACGGCCAGTTGGAGAAGGCCGGCTGGTTCGGCAAGACGTTCAAGTCGGCCAGCGACGTGCAGCCACTGGTCTGCGTGGACGCCACCGGGAACAAGTTCTCCAACGTGGCGATGGGCAAGGGCGAGGCCAGCCTGTGGCTGGAGGACTTCCGCGGCGAAGTCACCGCCACGATGGTCTACGACGGCCAGCCGGTGCACGACCACTTCAAGAAGATCGACGATGACGCGGTGATGGGCATCATGAACGGCAAAGGCGTCCTGGATAGCGGCCGTTATTACTACTTTTATCTAGAGCGGGTATAGCGACGGGCCCTCGAGCGCTACCCGGCCGGGTTGCGGCCGGTGAATGCGATCAATTGGTCCAAAGCGCGGGCATCGGCGGGCACGTCGACCGGATCGTCGAACCCGGCCCCGCCGCGAAACTCCGGCTTGATGGTCTTATGCGCTAACCCCAGCACGTATTCGGCCAGCGGTTCCGGGGCGTCAACCTCGTGGCCCACTGCCGATGCGTAATCCCAGGCGTGGACCAGGAATTCCAGCGACAAGACGGCGCACACACCTTTGGCCGGCATCTCGCCGACGCCGAACGGCACGTTGCCCTCCAGACCGTGGCGGTGCCAGGCATCCAGAGCCGGCCGGGCGACGCTGATGACCCGCCGTTCCACCGAGTCGGTTTGTTCGGGCTCGGGAAATTCCGCGCCCACCATGCCCCCGACGGCCGTGATCGATTTCAGCAGATGCCCGGTCAACTGCGTCACGTCGAACTCCGTGCACGGGGTCTGCCGGGACATGTCGTCGCTGGCGATGGTGTGCAGAACTTGTTGCAACACCCCCAGCGTGGCTTCGGCGCTGTCCAGCTCGTCGGTCGGTGGGGAATCTGGTCCGGGTCGCAAATCAGGAGGCATATTCGCCACGCTACGGTCTCGATATGGGCGAAACATACGAATCCGTCACCGTCGAGACCAAAGACCAGGTTGCGCAGGTGACGCTGATCGGGCCGGGCAAGGGCAACGCGATGGGACCGGCCTTCTGGTCGGAGATGCCGGACGTGTTCGCAGCGCTGGACGCCGACCGTGATGTGCGCGCCATCGTCATCACCGGATCGGGCAAGAACTTCAGCTACGGCCTGGATGTGCCCGCAATGGGTGGGACATTCGCCCCGCTGATGGCCGAAGGCGCACTGGCCCGCCCGCGCACCGAGTTCCATGCCGAGGTGCTGCGGATGCAGAAGGCGATCAACGCCGTGGCCGATTGCCGCACCCCCACCGTCGCGTCGGTGCACGGCTGGTGCATCGGCGGTGCCGTCGATCTGATCTCCGCAGTCGACATCCGCTATGCCGCCGCTGACGCCAAGTTCTCAGTGCGCGAGGTCAAACTGGCCATCGTCGCCGACATGGGCAGCCTGGCCCGACTCCCGCTGATCTTGAATGACGGACATCTGCGCGAACTGGCGCTGACCGGCAGGGACATCGACGCGGCTCGCGCCGAGAAGATCGGCCTGGTCAACGAGGTATACGCAGACGCCGACAAGACACTGGCCGCCGCCCATGCGACCGCCGCCGAGATCGCCGCTAACCCGCCGCTCGCGGTCTACGGCGTCAAGGACGTCCTGGACCAGCAACGCACCTCTGCCGTCTCAGAGAACCTGCGCTACGTCGCAGCCTGGAACGCGGCCTTCCTGCCTTCCAAGGACCTCACCGAGGGCATCTCCGCGACGTTCGCCAAGCGTCCGCCGCAGTTCACCGGGGAGTAGCTTTCTGCTCAATAAGGCTGTAGCGCAAGGCAATCGCGAACAGCACAGTGGATGTCGCCAAGCCGGCGAACTCGAGGTACCCGACCCAGGCGCCGACGTGGTGATGGGTGTCGAGAAGATGGCTGAGCGCGTGCAACCCCCAGTGCGCTGTGCCGAACGCCAGCGCCGGGACTCGCCACGCTGACCATCGCAGCGCCGCCAGCAGCAGTAGGCCGAGCGGCAACTCAAACGATGCGTTGTCGAAGATGTAGTGGTTGTTGCGGCTGCCGAATGCACCGAGGGTGTCGAAGAACACTTCCGGCGCCACCATCATGAACAGGCCGAGGGCGACCGAGTAGATGCCGAAAACGATCAGGATGACATCGACATAGCGGGAGCGTGTGGCCATACGACCAGGCTAAGCCCTGTTTGTGTGCTAGCACGCGCCGCCACGTACCCTCGCGTGGGTGGCGATACGACCATGACCGCAGACGGCAAGATCCGCGTCCCTGCCGACTTGGACTCTGTGACGGC
>DATIOT010000250.1:0-4301 GCA_035472875.1 Mycobacterium sp. | reverse complement strand
GCCCCGTCGAACACGTTCCTCAGCAGTGTCGCGACGACCGAGAACGTTTCCTCCGGGAAGCCCTCGACGCCGGGCAGTGCCCGCGCGGCGTCGTGGATCTTCGCGGCGTACTGCCCGAGCTCATGCCGCATTGTGTCGCTGAGCTTCTCGTCGGTGCGGGCGGCGATCACCAGCTCATAAAACACGGCGTTGGTCGGGCCGCTGGTGATGTCCCGGAGTATTGTCAGCACCGCTTCGAGCGCCGGCCGGTCGGCCGGTATCTCGGCGACTCGCTTGGTGAACGACTCCAGCTGACGGCGCAACACCTCGGATGCCGTGGCCGCCATGAAATCGCCCATCGTTTCGAAGTGGCGGAACAGGGCGCCGACGGACACCCCCGCGCGCTTGGTGATTACGGCGGCGGATGCCCGGGCGTATCCCACTTCGATGATGGTGGCGATGCAGGCCTCGAGAAGCCGTGCGACGGTTTCTTCGCGGCGCTGCTGCTGGGTCCTGGCCATCTCAGGTGCTCACAGTTGCGGCTGGCCGCTGGCTCTGCTGATGACGCGTGCCTGCCCGCAGGTACCTTCCCGACTTCACGGTCTGGCCGTAGCCATCGCGAAATTGGCCCTTCTGGAAGACGACGGCGCCGTTGATACCGGTCGCGACCACGGCCTCGTCGTTGCGATTGACCATGCGCCGCAAGCCACCGTAGAAGGGAACCTCTTCTTCGTAGTAGCCGTCGACCGAGTCGTTCAGACCGGCTGGGTCGATCACCACGAAGTCCGCACGATCGCCCTCCCGCAGGGTGCCGGCATCGATGCCAAACCACTCCGCCAGTTCGCCCGTCAGGCGATGCACCGCACTTTGCATGGTGAGGAACGGAGCGCCGGCCCGGTGGGCATCCCGCGCGCGCTTGAGCATCCGCAGGCCGAAGTTGTAGAAGGCCATGTTGCGCAGGTGTGCGCCGGCGTCCGAAAAGCCCATGTGGATGCTCGGCTCGGCGGCGAGTTTGTTGAGCTGCTTGGGCCGGTGGTTGGCGACGATGGTTGTCCACCGGACGTTGCGCTCACCGTTTTCGACGAGCACGTCAAGGAACGCGTCGAGCGGGTGCAGGCCGCGCTCGTCGGCGATCGCGCCAAAGCTCTTGCCGATCAAAGACTTATCGGGGCACTCGACGATCACGGCGTCGTTGAAGTCGCGGTGCCACAACGACGGTCCGAACTTGAGGCGGTCAAACTCACGCCGGAACCGCCGGCGGTATTCCTTGTCGGCCAGCAACTCGTTGCGCTCCAATTGATCGCGCAGATGAAGGGCCGCCGTTCCGGCGCCGAACTCTTCGAAGACCGGCAGGTCGATTCCGTCGGAGTACAACTCGAACGGGACCGGCAGATGCTGGAACCGAACCGAAGAGCCCAGGATCGCGTTGAGCACGCGAGTGCCGAACCCGAAGCCGTGCACCATAAGTGGCATCGACTTGGCATCGGCCGAGACCAGGATGCTCATCCGAACGCCCTTGCCGCGGCCAAAAATCCGGCTGCTGGTCAGGAAGAACATCAGTGCCGACATCGGGTTGCCGACATCAGGTGCGCTTTGCAGCATCCGGCCGCGCTTGCGCAACACCTTGATCAGCTTGCGCCGTTCACGCCATGTCGCGAAGGTGGACGGCAGGGCACGCGACCGGAAGCGGTCGCCGTCGAGCTTGTCGATCGCCGCGTCCATGCCGGACATGCCGAGCACCCCCGCCTCGAGCGCCTCGTCGAGCAATGCCGCCATTTTCTCCAGTTCGGCGTCGGTGGGTTTGACGGTGGCGTCGGTGCCGCGATCAAGTCCCAGCACCGCGGTCCGTAGGTCCGAATGGCCAAGCAGTGAGCCGACATTCGGCCCGAGCGGAAGAGAGTCGATCGCCCCGATGTATTCCGCGGCCGTCGACCACGTTCTGTTGGCGTTCAGAGCGCCGTAGACGTATTCGCGCGGCACCGCTTCGACCCGGCTGAACAGGTCGGCGGCGTCCTCGGAGTTGGCGTACACCGTCGACAGTGAGCAGTTGCCCAGCAGCACCGTGGTGACACCGTGGCGCACCGACTCCCGCAGGCCGGGGTCCAGCAGCACCTCGGCGTCGTAGTGGGTGTGCACGTCAATGAAGCCGGGTGCGATCCACTTGCCCGCCGCATCGATCACCTCGGGGCAACCAGTCTCGTCCAGCGGCCCGGCGGACACCGTGGCCACTACGCCGTCGCGAATACCGAGCGTGCGGGTTTGCGGCGCGTTGCCGGCGCCGTCGAACCACAATCCATCGCGAATGATCACGTCGTAGGTCACGGTTTCCCTCCGGGTCAGTGAGTTGCAACGAACGGTAGCATAGATAGCAAGCACTCGCAATCTTTTTCTTACTGTGCATGGATTGATGCAAAAGCGCTGTTCAAGTGGCATTACCCGGGCTACCGACCAGGCTCGGACGGCGCTGTCGTCGGCGTCTGGGTGCCGGTGGGGATGGGCGAGGTCGTGGTTGTTGGCGGGCCGCTCGTCCCTGGGGCACCGCCGACTTTTACCGGATCCGGCACATAGACACCGGGTGGCGTATCGCCGCTGCGGGTCGCCACCGCGGGGACCCGGACTACGGCTGATTTCTGGCCACACTCATTGCTTTGCACGGTGACGTCCATTTCGCCGACGAGGTCACCCTGGGGCTCAGGGCGTAGCATCAGCACCTGCGTCGTGGTCTGAGTCCGTGCTGATCCGTTTGGTCCAACACAGGGAAACTGCACCGTATCCTGCTGCGACTGCCATTGACCATCGGTGAACTGCATGACGATGGGACGACCGCCGGGTGACTTGGGCTGCGTGTGGTCATTGTCGTCGAGTTGTATTGCGGCGGCGGAACAATACGACGGTGTGCACGACGAGCGGAATGCCCACCAGGTGTTCACGTTCGGTGGTTGAGGGTTGGGCGTGTAGTTGAACGTCTGCTTGGATCGCTGGACCTCGATGCGATATGTGCCATCGAGTGGGGCAGGCGGGCCGGACGGGGTGCTGGGCGACGGCGGCACGGCGGCCGGAGCGGTTGCGGTTGACGCGGGATTGGCTGCCTGCGTGGAGAAGTTGCCGGTCTTGCGCCCGATCACAATGCCCACGGCGAGCAGCCCGGCGAGCAGCGCCACCGCGGCGATACCCACCAAGAACTTGCGGGGCCTGCGCTTCGTCGGCAAGGTCGCCGGGGCCTGTTCGGCGAGCTTCGCCGGCGCCCTGCCCCCGGTGGAGAAGTTGCCCAGGCGCCGCGCCAACGCCGCAGCCGCTGACTGCGGCCGCGTGCTTGGAGGGACCGATTGGATGCGCGGGATGTCGTCAAAATCGGGCAAGGAGTAGGCGGGGTAGTCGACAGCAAGGACGGCCTCGGGACTGCGATCTGCGATCGAGAGGCCGGCCGCTTCATTGGCCGCGTCGGCGAATTGGCGGCAACTGTCGAACCGATCGGCGGGTCGTCTGGAAAGAGCCTTGGAGAAGGCGGCGTCAAGACGTGCCAGCTCGGGGCGCTGCTGACTGAGTCTCACCGGTGCAGCGCCGAGAAGCTGGCGCAGCGCCGCGGCCGGATCGGTGTGTTCCACCGGGGGTGCACCGGTGAGCAGATGGTATGCGGTGGCCGCGAGCGCGTACTGGTCGGCGCGCCCGTCAACGTGCGTGCCCATCAATGTTTCCGGCGCCGCGTAGCCGACCGTACCGGCCGGGAAGTTGCTCCCGGCGCTCCCGACGGGGTAGCCGAGTGGACGGGCTATCCCGAAGTCGGCCAGCAGAATCCGTGGTTCGCCCTGGCCCCGGTTTGTCAGCAGGATGTTGGCGGGCTTGACATCGCGATGCAGCATTCCGCGCTCATGGGCGTGGTCGAGAGCGCTGGCCACGGCGGTGACGATCGCGAGCACCTCCCCCGCCGATGAGACCGCCGGGAACCGATCGGCCATTAGCTGCGCGGCGGTGTTGCCCTCGACGTAGTCCATCGCGACCCACAGCTGTCCTTCGAACTCCCCGCGGGCATGCACCTCCACGATGTGCGGGTGATAGAGGTTTGCGGTAGTAGTCGTCTCCAACAGAAATCGTTGGCGGAAGTCGCTGTCCGTCGATAGCACGAGCGAAAGAACTTTCAAAGCCACCCAGCGCGCCGATCGCGGATCCTGGGCGAGGTAAACCTCACCCGTCACTCCGGAACCCAGCCTCCGCGCCACCGTGTAACCGGCAAAGGTCGCGCCGCTGGCCAACGCCATCACCCGATCCTAACGGCCATCGCGACGCCGCGCCCGCCCGGCGCCCAGGCCAGCGCCCGGCTGGTC
>DATIOT010000249.1:0-8215 GCA_035472875.1 Mycobacterium sp. | reverse complement strand
GATGACCCGCTCTACAAGTACGTCCTGCGCGAATACGTCGGCTACATCGTCGAGAAGCGGTTCAACCTGAGCTGGTCCATCGAAGGAACCAGGTCGCGCACCGGAAAGATGTTGCCGCCCAAGCTCGGTCTGATGGCCTATATGGCCGACGGTTATCTGGACGGCCGCAGCGAAGACATCCTGCTGCAGCCGGTGTCGATCAGCTTCGATCAATTGCACGAGACCGCGGAGTACGCTGCCTACGCTCGCGGTGGCGAAAAGACAGCCGAGGGCGTCGGCTGGCTGTACAACTTCATCAAGGCGCAGGGCGAACGCAGCTACGGCAAGATCTACGTCCGCTTCCCAGAAGCGGTCTCGATGCGGCAGTACCTCGGCCGGCCGCATGGCTCGCTAGCCCAAGATACAGACGCCAAACGGCTTGCGCTGCAGAAGATGTCATTTGAAGTCGCGTGGCGGATTCTGCAGGCGACACCGGTGACGGCCACGGGTTTGGTGTGTGCATTGCTGCTCACCACTCGCGGTGTCGCGCTGACGCTGGATCAGCTGCACCACACCTTGCAGGACTCACTGGACTATCTCGAGCGCAAGCAAACCCCGATGTCGACGAGTGCGTTGCGGCTGCGGTCGCGCCTAGGTGTGCGCGCGGCGGTCGACGCATTGTCCAACGGACACCCGATCACTCGGGTCGATAGCGGCCGGGAGCCGGTGTGGCACATCGCACCCGACAAGCAGCACGCCGCGGCGTTCTACCGGAACTCGGTAATACATGCCTTCCTGGAGACCTCGATCGTCGAACTCGCGTTGGCGCACGCCAGGCACGTCGACGGCGACCGCATGGAGGCCTTCTGGACCCAGGCGATGCGGTTGCGCGATCTGCTGAAATTCGATTTCTACTTCGCCGACTCAGCGGCGTTTCGGGATAACGTCGCCGAAGAGATGGCGTGGCACGATGATTGGGAAGCCCACGTTGCCGCCGGTGGCGACGAGATCGACGCGATGCTGTTTGCCAAGCGTCCGTTGATGTCGGACGCGATGTTGCGGGTGTTCTTCGAAGCGTATGAGATTGTCGCCGACGTGTTGCGCGATGCTCCGGCGGATATCGGCCGAAAAGAACTGACGGAGTTGGCGCTCGGCGTTGGGCGACAATACGTGGCACAGACCCGCGTCCGCAGTAGCGAATCAGTATCGACGCTGCTGTTCGCCACCGCGCGCCAGGTTGTTGTTGATCAGAATTTGATCGCACCCGCTGCAGACCTCGCCGAGCGGCGGGTCGCTTTCCGGCGGGAATTGCGGGACATTCTGCGAGATTTCGATTACGTCGAGCGGATCGCACGCAACCAGTTCATTGGGCGCGAGTTCAAGGCGCGCCAGGAACGCTCCGCCTAAGCAAGCTCGGCCCAACAGGGGCTTTTCGGTCGCCCGCTCATACCCTGGATACATGACGGTTGCCCGGCCTGCCGGTAAGGCCCCTCAAAAGGGTCGGGCCAAGCCCCGCGCGCTGGTGTGGCCGCTGCTCGCTGGCGTCGCGGTGCTGGCCGGCTGCACGGCGGCCGGAATCGGCGCGCTGTCGCTGGCGGATGCGTTGACCGCCACCGGTTTGCCCGATCCGGGCCCGGCAACCACGGTGGGGCTGCCGTTTGTCCGGGCTGCGGGTGAGATCGCCGCGGTGCTGGCAGTCGGGTCTTTTCTCTTCGCGGCGTTTCTGGTGCCGCCCCAGAAGACCGGGGTGCTCGACGTTGGCGGATACCGTGCGCTTCGACTGGGCACCGTGGCATCGGCAGTGTGGGCGGTGTGTGCCGCCCTGCTGGTCCCGCTGACCATTTCCGATGTGTCCGGTCACCCGTTGGTCGACCACCTCAACCCGGTGACGATCTGGTCGTTGGCCGACCTGGTTAACACCGCATCCGCCTGGCGCTGGACCGCGATTTTGGCCGCGATGGTGATGCTGGCAAGTTTGTCGGTGCTGCGCTGGTCATGGACGCCGCTGTTGCTTGCCGCGTCGTTGGTGACGCTGGTTCCGCTCGGGCTGACCGGTCACTCGTCGGCCGGCGGGTCACACGACCTGGCCACCAACAGCCTGCTGATCCACCTCGTCGCAGCCAGCCTGTGGGCCGGTGGTCTGCTGGCTCTGCTGGCCCACGCACTGCGAAGCAGTGAACACACCGGCCTGGCGGCACGGCGTTTCTCCGCGATTGCACTGTGGTGTTGGTTCGCGATGGCGATCAGCGGTGTGGTGAACGCCCTGGTGCGGGTGTTGCCTTCTGACTTGCTGACCACCGGTTACGGGCGGCTGGTGGTGGCCAAGTTCGTCGCGCTGTGCATGTTGGGTATCGTCGGCTGGCGCCAACGGCGCACCGGAGTGGCTGCACTGCAAGCAGATCCGAGTCATCCAAAAGCGCGCAGTGTCCTGATCCGGCTGGCCCTGATCGAGGCCGCGGTATTCGGTCTCACTTTCGGTATTGCCGTCGGACTGGGCCGTACCCCACCGCCGCCACCGCCGGTCCTGCGACCCTCGATTCCAGAGGCCGAGATCGGCTATGACTTCGCGGGACCGCCGACCCTGGCCCGCATTTTGTTCGACTGGCGCTTCGACCTGATTTTCGGGACGGCCGCAATCGTTTTCGCTGGTCTGTATGTGGCCGCTGTGGTGCGGCTGCATCGCCGCGGCGACCGCTGGCCGCCAGGGCGGACCCTGGCCTGGCTGCTCGGCTGCCTGGCGCTGCTGTTCGTGACGTCGTCGGGGGTGGGTCGCTACATGCCCGCGATGTTCAGCATGCACATGGTGGCCCACATGGGGCTGTCGATGCTGGTCCCGATCCTGTTGGTGTTGGGCGCTCCGGTCAGCCTGGCATTACGGGCGCTGCCAGCGGCCGGCCGTGATGTTCCGCCGGGTATGCGGGAATGGATTCTGGCCGCACTGCACAGTCGGTTATCGCGGTTGCTCACCAACCCGGTGGTCGCCACCGTGCTGTTCGTCGCGGGGTTCTACGGGCTGTACTTCTCGAACCTTTTCGACACCACGGTGAGCAGTCACGCTGGCCATTTGGCGATGAACCTGCACTTTCTGATCAGCGGCTACCTGTTCTATTGGGTGGTGATCGGGGTAGACCCCACGCCGCGACCGATCCCGCCGCTGGCCAAGGTGGCCGTGGTGTTCGCCTCGCTGCCGCTGCACGCGTTTTTCGGGGTGGTGCTGATGGGCACCCGAAAAGTGATCGGCGCAGACTACTACCGATCGCTGGGTTTGAGCTGGCACACCGATTTGCTGGGTGATCAACGACTGGGCGGTGGAATCGCTTGGGCGGCAGGCGAACTACCACTGGTGATCGTGATGCTGGCGTTGCTCGTGCAGTGGGCGCGCAGCGATAAACGCACTGCCCGGCGGTTGGATCGGGCGGCCGAACGCGACGACGACGCCGAGCTGACCGCCTACAACGCAATGCTGGCCGAACTGGCGCGGCGCGAAACACCGGGGCCACGCTAGGCCATCGGTTATCGGCGCTGGGCATCTCGGCGCCGGCCATGGTCGACGCCCTATCCACAGTCGCGAGTTTTTCCACAGGCTTGGGCCGGTGCGACCGAGAACGCGGCGGTTTGTCGGCGATGTCGAGCTGAATGAGCACCAGAACGAGCGCAACTAAGGAAAGGAAATTGAGCCAATGTTCGAAACCCCGCTCACCGTCGTCGGTCACATCGTCAACGACCTTCAGCGCCGCAAGGTCGGTGATCAGGAGGTCATCAAGTTCCGGGTGGCCAGCAATTCGCGCCGCCGTACCGGTGACGGCAGCTGGGAGCCGGGTAACTCGCTGTTCATCACCGTCAATTGCTGGGGGAAGCTAGTCACCGGCGTAGGGGCCGCATTGGGCAAGGGCGCACCGGTGATCGTGGTGGGCCACGTCTACACCAGCGAGTACGAGGACCGGGACGGCAATCGCCGTTCGTCGCTCGAGATGCGGGCGACCTCGGTCGGCCCGGACCTGTCGCGGGTGATCGTGCGCATAGAGAAGCCCGGCTACACCGGCCCCAACGGCGACCCGGGCGCGACGGCGGTCGCTGCCGGTGGCGAAGCTACCGATGAGGAAGCTGCCGCCGGGGACGACCAGGTCAAGTCTGGCGACGCCGCCGATGGTCCCAGCCCGCTACCTCTGTCGGCTTAGCTGGTGGCTTGGGGGTCCGGTTAGAGCTTTTGGGCGGTGCCTAGGATGGTCCGCGAGGTAATTCTGCAAGACCAGAAAGGCAAATCCGCGGCATGGCTGAGTTCATCTACACGATGAAAAAGGTCCGCAAGGCGCACGGCGACAAGGTGATCCTGGACGACGTCACGTTGAGCTTCTTCCCCGGCGCCAAGATCGGTGTCGTCGGCCCCAACGGCGCCGGCAAGTCGAGCGTCTTGCGGATCATGGCCGGGCTGGACAAGCCGAACAACGGGGAAGCCTTCCTGGCCACCGGTGCCACTGTCGGCATCCTGCAACAGGAGCCGCAGCTGAACGAGGAGAAGACCGTTCGCGGCAACGTGGAAGAGGGCCTGGGCGACATCAAGGTCAAGCTCGACCGCTTCAACGAGGTCGCCGAATTACTGGCCACCGACTACTCCGACGAGTTGATGGAAGAAATGGGTCGGCTGCAAGAGGAACTGGACCACGCCGATGCGTGGGACCTCGACTCGCAGCTGGAGCAGGCCATGGACGCGCTGCGCTGTCCACCACCCGACGATCCGGTGACGAATTTGTCTGGCGGTGAGCGACGCCGCGTAGCGCTATGCAAGCTGCTGCTGTCCAAACCCGACCTGCTGCTGCTCGACGAGCCCACCAACCACCTAGACGCCGAAAGCGTGCAGTGGCTCGAACAGCACCTGGCCGCCTACCCGGGGGCGATCTTGGCCGTCACCCACGACCGCTATTTCCTGGATAACGTCGCCGAATGGATTCTCGAGCTCGACCGCGGCCGCGCGTATCCCTACGAAGGCAACTACTCGACCTACTTGGAGAAAAAGGCCGAGCGGCTGGCGGTGCAGGGGCGCAAGGACGCCAAGCTGCAGAAGCGGTTGATCGAGGAGCTGGCGTGGGTCCGGTCCGGAGCCAAAGCGCGCCAGGCTAAAAGCAAGGCGCGCCTGCAACGCTACGAAGAGATGGCCGCCGAGGCGGAGAAGACACGCAAGCTCGACTTCGAGGAGATTCAGATTCCCGTCGGACCACGGCTGGGCAACGTGGTCGTCGAGGTCGAACACCTCGATAAGGGCTACGACGGACGCGCCCTGATCAAGGATCTTTCCTTCACCCTGCCCCGCAATGGCATCGTCGGCGTCATCGGTCCCAACGGGGTCGGCAAGACCACACTGTTCAAAACCATCGTCGGGCTCGAGCAGCCGGACAGCGGCACCGTCAGGGTCGGAGAGACCGTCAAGCTGAGCTACGTGGACCAGGATCGCGCCGGTATCGATCCCAAGAAGACCGTGTGGGAAGTGGTGTCGGACGGGCTGGACTACATCGAAGTCGGAAAAACCGAAGTGCCGTCACGAGCCTACGTGTCGGCGTTTGGTTTCAAGGGCCCCGACCAGCAGAAGCCGGCGGGCGTGTTGTCCGGCGGTGAACGCAACAGGCTCAACCTCGCAATGACGCTCAAGCAGGGCGGCAACCTGATTCTGCTCGACGAGCCGACCAACGACCTGGACATCGAGACGCTGGGTTCGTTAGAGAACGCGTTGCTGAACTTCCCCGGTTGTGCGGTGGTGACTTCGCACGATCGCTGGTTCCTGGACCGGACGTGCACGCACATCTTGGCTTGGGAAGGCGACGAGGACAACGAGGCCAAGTGGTACTGGTTCGAAGGCAATTTCGGCGCATACGAGGAGAACAAAGTTGAACGGCTCGGCGTTGAAGCCGCCCGGCCGCACAGAGTGACCCACCGCAAGCTGACACGCGACTAGTGTCAGCTCTGCCAGCGCTGGCATCCGTCGTGAGTTGGGAGCAATCGGCATGACGATCGATCCCGGAGCTAAGCAGGATTTCAAGCCGTGGACCACATTTACCGACCGTCAGGACATTCCCGACTGGATCGCGAAAGCCTACATCGAGAGTTATCGCGGTCCGCACGGTGACGAACCGGTAGGCGCAGAAACCGGCACCATCGACCTGGCCATCCCCGCCGCCATGGTGACCCCTGGTGTACTCGGCGCACACTATCGGCTCGGCCAGCACCGCCCCCCGGGTGAAAGCTGTGTGGCCGTCTATCCCACGGACGATCCCGCCGGATTCGGGCCCGCGCTGCAGGTCGTCACCGACCACGGCGGCATGCTGATGGATTCGATCACGGTGCTGCTGCACCGACTCGGAGTCGACTACACGGCGCTCATGACTCCGGTGTTCGAGGTGCGTCGCAGCCCGACGGGGGAGTTGCTCAGCATCGAACCGAAAGCACCTGGTACACCGCAGTACGTCGGCGAGGCCTGGATACACATGCAGCTGTCGCCTTCCATCGATAGCAAGACCCTCGCCGAGGTCGAACGGCTGCTGCCCAAGGTCCTGTCCGACGTCCAACTGGTCGCCGCCGACGCGGCCGCGATCATCGCCACGCTGAGCGACTTGGCCGCAGACGTCGAGGCCAACACCGACGACCACTATGCAGCGCCGGACCGCGAGGATGTCGCGGCGCTGCTTCGCTGGTTGGGCAACGGGAATTTCCTGCTGCTGGGCTACCAGCGGTGCCGGGTGCATGACAGCCTGGTCTCCGCTGAAGGGTCCAGCGGCCTCGGCGTCATGCGCGCCCGCACCGTCTCCCGCCCCCGGCTGACCGACGATGACAAGCTGCTGGTCTTAGCCCAAGCCGCCGTTGGCAGCTATCTTCGCTATGGCGCCTACCCGTATGTCATCGCGGTCCGCGAATACACCGACGCCGGGGTCATCGAGCACCGCTTCGTCGGGCTCTTCACGGTCGCCGCCATGAACGCCGACGTCCTGGAGATCCCGTCGATCTCGCGCCGGGTCCGCGAGGCTCTCTCGATGGCCGACAGCGACCCCGTCCACCCGGGCCAGCTGCTGCTCGACGTCATCCAGACCGTCCCGCGCTCTGAGCTCTTCACGCTGAGCGCCGAACGGCTCTTCACGATGGCCAAAGCCGTGGTGGATCTGGGATCCCAACGGCGCGCGTTGTTGTTCCTGCGCGCCGATCGGCTTCAGTACTTCGTCTCGTGCCTGGTCTATGTGCCCCGCGATCGCTACACGACGGCCGTGCGGTTGCAGATCGAGGACATCCTGGTTCGGGAGTTTGGTGGGACGCGACTGGAATTCACCGCCCGCGTCAGTGAATCGCCTTGGGCGCTTATGCATTTCATGGTCCGGCTACCCGAAGATGCGGCCCCGGTGGACGTCTCCGAAGCCAACCGGGTCCGGATCCAGGGGTTGCTCAGCGAAGCCGCGCGAACATGGTCCGACCGGCTCATCGGCGCCGCGGCCACCGGCTCCGTCTCACAGGCAGATGCCGAGCATTACGCCACCGCTTTCTCCCAGGCCTATAAATCGGCCATCACTCCAGCCGATGCCATCAACCAGATCGCCATCATCAAAGAGCTGACCGACGATTCGGTCAAGCTGGTGTTCTCCGATCGCGGCGAGGAGGGGCTCGCCCAGCTGACGTGGTTCATGGGTGGACGCAGCGCCTCGTTGAGCCAGCTGCTCCCGATGCTGCAAAGCATGGGTGTCGTCGTGCTCGAGGAGCGACCGTTCACGGTCACCCGGCCGGACGGGTTGCCGGTGTGGATCTATCAGTTCAAGATCTCACCGCACCTGACCATCGAGCCGGCGCCGACGGCAGCGGAGCGGGAGGCGATGGCACAGCGATTCGCCGACGCGGTCACCGCGATTTGGCATGGCCGCGTCGAGATCGACCGGTTCAACGAGCTGGTGATGCGTGCGAGGCTGACCTGGCAGCAGGTCGTGCTGCTGCGCGCCTATGCGAAGTACCTACGGCAGGTGAACTTCCCCTACAGCCAGTCCTACATCGAATCGGTGCTCAACGAGCACCCCTCTACCGCGCGATCACTGGTCCTGCTTTTTGAAGCGCTTTTCGATCCCACGGCGTCGGGATCGCCGACGAGCCGCGATGCGCAGGCGGCCGCCGCCGCGGTCGCTGCGGACATCGATGCGCTGGTGAGTCTGGACACCGACCGTATTCTGCGCGCGTTCGCATCGCTGGTACAGGCCACGTTACGAACCAATTA
>DATIOT010000248.1:0-4913 GCA_035472875.1 Mycobacterium sp. | reverse complement strand
TCTGCTGCGGTCGGGAGAACCGACGGTGATCATGCTGAG
Source organism: Mycobacterium sp. (assembly GCA_035472875.1). Classification (GTDB taxonomy): domain Bacteria; phylum Actinomycetota; class Actinomycetes; order Mycobacteriales; family Mycobacteriaceae; genus Mycobacterium. The sequence continues at coordinate 4,874 of DATIOT010000248.1, read as the reverse complement.
TGGGGACGCCACCCGCGGTCCGGGGCTGACCGCGGCTGCGCGGATCGCCGAGGCAACGGGGGCCCGCCTGCTCTGCGAGACGTTCCCGACGCGGCTGGAGCGCGGCGCGGGCGTCCCCGCCGTCGACCGGCTCGCCTACTTCGCCGAGGCCGCCACGGCGCAGCTGGACGGTGCCAAACATCTGGTACTGGCCGGAGCCAAGTCGCCGGTGTCCTTCTTCGCCTACCCGGGCATGCCCAGCGACCTGGTGCCGGCCGGCTGTGAGGTGCACGTGCTCGCCGAGCACAGCGGCGCGGCCGGCGCGCTGGCTGCGTTGGCCGACGAGCTGGCGCCCGGGACGGTTGCCCCGGTGGCGCCCGCGTCGCGTCCACAGCTGCCGACCGGTGCCCTGACCTCCGCATCGGCGGCCGACGTGATCGGCGCGCTATTGCCCGAGCGGGCGATCGTCGTCGACGAGTCGAACACGTCAGGTCTGCTGCTGCCGCAGGCCACCGCCGGGGCACCGGCCCATGACTGGCTTACGCTGACCGGCGGAGCGATCGGCTATGGCATCCCGACCGCGGTGGGTGCCGCGGTCGCCGCCCCCGACCGTCCGGTGCTCTGCCTGGAGTCCGACGGCTCGGCCATGTACACGATTTCGGGGCTGTGGACCCAGGCGCGGGAGAACCTGAATGTGACCACCGTCGTCTACGACAACAGCGCCTACGACATTCTGCGGATCGAGCTGGCGCGCGTCGGCGCCGGATCGACGCCAGGCCCCAAGGCAGTGGATTTGCTCGATTTATCCCGCCCCACAATGGATTTCGTCAAGATCTCCGAGGGCATGGGAGTTCCGGCCCGCCGCGTGAGCACCGCCGAGGAGTTCGCTGATGCCCTGCGCGCGGCGTTCGCCGAACCGGGACCGCGTCTGATCGACGCCGTTGTCCCGTCAATAGCGGGCTAGCCCGGGAAGGCGACTGACGAGCCACTCAGACAACGCGTTGACTACCTCGATTCCTGTCTCGAAAACTCCGTCGTGGGCTTCGGCCGCCAGCGCCACGCCCCACTGCCCGGATTGTGTAGGCACGATCCCGAATTGCCTGACCAGGTAGTCGCCACGGGCGCCTGGACCCCAACCAGCCTTGGCGGCAATGCCTTTGGCGGCCAGCCCCCACCGTTGGTCGACGGTGAGTTTGTGCATCAGATCGATGACCGCTGCCGCGTCCGGGATTAACGGCAGCTGCTTGGCAAAATGCGCTTGCCTGTCCAGGGTCCACTGCGTTTGACCAAATGCGGTGAAACCACGGCGAAGTCGTCGCGATTCGACCACGGTGGTGGTGTCACCGGATTCGACGATGACGCCTTGCACCTGCCGCGCGGCGTCCGCCGGTTCGCCCAGCTGGGACCACAATTGCTCGGACGCGCGATTATCGGATTCGGTGATGGCTTTGACAACCAAGTCCTGGGCGCAGGACCTATCGTTGCGCAGCGCAGCGATGGCCAAGGGCACCTTGATCGTTGACCAAGCGACGCCGGAGCACCAGCGGCCGAGCGAATAAGTCCGGTCCTGACGGGCGATCGCGATGCCAACGTTGGCTGGCACGGATGCGGAAAGCTGGTCAAAACTCGCTTGAAGTGCAAGCTCGAGAGGCCGGGAATCCATGCGTCTAGCGGCGGATCGGCCACACCGGATCAACGCAGTCGACACCCTCGGCCGAGAGTTGACGCTTCAGCACCTTGAAGGTCACCGTCCGCGGAAGCTCCGCACTGACCCGGACGTACGACGGCCACTGTTTGGGTCCCAGGTCGGGCTGTTCGGTAAGGAAGGCGCGGAATTTCTCGGCGTCGAACTCCGTGCCCGGTGCCATCACCAACGCCGCCATCACCTGGTCGCCGACGACCTGATCGGGCACCGGATACACCGCAACCTCAGTCGCATCGGGGTAGCGTAGCAGTACCCGCTCGATCGGGGCCGCACCGAGGTTTTCGCCGTCGACCCGCATCCAATCGCCAAGTCTTCCAGCGAAGTAGGCATAGCCGGCGTCATCGCGGTAGGCGAGGTCACCACTGTGGTAGACCCCGCCCGCCATCCGCTCGGCCTCGGCGGCCTCGTCATTGTAGTAACCCTCGAAACGGCCCGGCCCGGCGGTGTTCACCACCTCGCCGACCACCCCCGCCGGGCACGGCTTACCGGTGTCGGGGTCGACGATGTCGAGCCCCTCGGTTAGCGGACCCAATGCACCAGCCGGGGTATCGGGGGTGCGGGCGATCGCCACCCCACCCTCGGTCGAACCGAACCCGTCCTGGACGACGCAGCCGAACCTTCGAGCGAAGCGCTCAATGTCACCGGGCACGCCCTCGTTGCCGTACACGGCCCGCAGCGGGTTGTCCGCGTCGTCGGGCTGTTGGGGTGTGGCAAGCACATACGACAACGGCTTGCCCACGTAGTTGGCATAGGTGGCGCCATAGCGACGGACGTCGACCAAGAAGTTCGACGCAGAGAACTTGCGCCGCAATGCCATTGATCCCTGGCACGCCGCCGCCACCGCCCAGCCCACCAGCACCGCGTTGGAATGAAACAACGGCATCGACACATAGCAGACGTCGTCGCGGCCGAGATCGAATCGCTGTGTCATTGTCACGCCGGCGATCGCGACCTTGCTGTGACTGCATTTCACTGCCTTGGGTTCGCCGCTGGTGCCCGACGTGAATATCAGCATGAACAGGTCCGCAGGCGACGCGGACTGAAAACGCACCCCGGTATCCCGATGTGCGTCGACCTCGGAAGCCCACTCGGCGGAATCCACGTTCAGATGCTCTATATCACCCAGTGTCGCAGCCGATTTCAAATCGGCCAGCACCAGCTGGCAGTCGGCCTTGCTGATGTCGCGGGCCAGCGCCTCGCCGCGGCGCACCGGGTTGAGGCCGACCGGCACGATCCCCGACATCCCGGCCGCCACCAGCATCGCCGAGAAGAACGGCGTGTTTTCCAGCAGCACGCCGACGTGCGGCGGTCGTGTCGGGTCCAGGCGCTCGCGCAGCGTTGCCGCAATCGCGGCACCGTGCTGGACATGATCACGCCAGCTGGTAAACGAGTCCTCGAAGTAGACGCCCCGATCGTCGATCTCAGCCAGCGGCACCAGCAGTTTGGTGACGGTCGGGTCGGTCGGAATCACGTCGGCTAGGCGGGTGTTTCCGCCAGTTCGCGGCCGATCCGGCGCAGCTGCCCGGTGGCACCGCCCAATGCGAACTCGGTCTCCTTGGCGGCCAGGAAATAACGGTGCACCGGATGATCGGTGTCGACGCCGACGCCGCCGTGCACGTGCACGATGGTGTGCGCCACCCGGTGGCCGGCGTCGGCGGCCCAGAACGCCGCACTTGCTACGTCGATTTCGGCCGGAATATCTTCCGATACGCGCCAGGCCGCCTGGGTGAGCGTCAGCCGCAACCCCTTGACGTCGATGTAGCCGTCGGCCAGCCGTTGCCCCACCGCCTGGAAGCTGCCAATCGGGCGATCGAACTGCTCACGGGTGCGGGCATATTCGGCCGTCATCTGCAAGCCGCGCTCGAGCACCCCGAGCTGAAAAGCGGTGCGGCCCAGGGTTGCGAGCGTGCCGAGCCAGGTAGCGACGTCGGCGCCACCGACCTTCCGGGCGCCGTCCGCCTCGGTTCCCTCCAGTGCGAGGTGCCCGACGCTGCCCAAGCCGGTGGTCTCCAGCGCGGTCACCTTGACGCCGGGGTCATCGACGGCAACCAGGAAAACCGCAGTGCCGGAATCGGTTTCGGCAGGAACGAGGAAGGCGTCCGCAACCGGGCCGAAGCCGACCTGCGTGCGGGTGCCGGTCAGTCGGTAGCCGTCACCGGCGCTGACGGCCTGCACCGGGCCATCACCCATCTCGCCGTCAAGGGCGACGGTGAGGATCTTCTCGCCACCGACCGCCGGCACACCCCAGCTCTGCTGCAGCTCTTCGGAGCCGAACCGGGCCAGCGCTCCAGCGCCCAGCACCACCGACTCCAGGTACGGCACCGCGGCCAGCTGGTGACCCAGCGCGACCAAAATCGCTATCTGCTCGAGCGCCCCGAAACCATCGCCGCCCAGCGATACTGGCGCCGCGCTGGTCAAGATGTCGGCGTCGATGAGCTTGCGCCACAGCTCGCGGTCGAACCGTTGATCAAGCCCGTCCAGCTCTCGTTGGTGCTCTGGTGTGCACACCGCGTCCACGATCGTATCGACCAAACCACCGAGGTCTTGTGCCGCTTCGGTTGTCGTGAAATCCATGAGGGTTCGTCCTTAAAAAGAAGAAGTTCAGCGGCTGGCTCGGGGCAGTCCCAGTGCGACCATTCCGATGATGTCGCGCTGCACTTCGTTGGTGCCGCCCCCGAAGGTCAAAATCAGGCAGGCCCGGTGCATCCGCTCGACCCGGCCGCGCAGGAACGCGCCCGGCGAATCCTGACGCAACGTGGCCGCGGTACCCAGCACCTCCATCAGTAACCGGTAGGCCTCGGTGGCCAGCTCGGTGCCGAATACCTTGGCCGCCGACGCATCGGCCGGCCCCAAGGAGCCACTGTCCGATGACGCCAGCTCCCAGTTGATCAGCTTGAGGACCTCGGCCTTGGCGTGCACCCGAGCCAGGTTGAGCTGGACCCACTCGGAGTCGACGAGCCGGGCTCCGCCGGCGTCTTTGGTGTTCTGCGCCCATTCCCGTACCTCGCGCAGGCACATGAAGATCGGTGCCGGCGACACCAGCGCGACCCGCTCGTGGTTGAGCTGGTTGGTCACCAGCTTCCACCCGCCGTTCTCTTCGCCCACCCGATTGGCCACCGGCACCCGTACATCGGAGTAATAGGTGGCGCTGGTGTCGGGGCCGGCCATGGTGTGCACCGGTGTCCAGGAG
>DATIOT010000247.1:0-11461 GCA_035472875.1 Mycobacterium sp. | reverse complement strand
CCGGTCGTCGGTAACCGCGCGGTCGCCATCGAGGAAGGAGCGGTCAAGGTCCCCGACCGTGGCAAGTAGCTCTTTCCAAGCGGCCGTCGATTCGTGCGTCATGCGCTGATTCCTTTCAGGAGCAACGTGGTGGTGCGATCGACCCAGGCTTCCCAGGATTCGGGGTCCAGTTCGCCCGCGCGGGTGAGCAGGGCAATCAAGGTGAGGCCGGCGATTGCCTCGGCCAGTTCGTTGGCGGTGATGTCGGCCCGGACCTCACCGGTGGCCGCGGCGCCGTTCAGCCACTCGGCCAGGCCGCCGCCGAAGATGTCGGCGAACCGCTCCAACAGCACCGAATGCAGGGTCGGATCTGCCGCCATCTCGCCGACCAGCCCCGGCAGGGCCGCCCTGGCGGCCGGTGTCGTCAGGACAGCCATCGTGCGGCGCACCATGTCGCGCAGGTCCTCGGGCAGCGATCCGGTATCGGGAATTTCGGTCGCGGCGCCGATCGGGAACACGGCCTCGTGCACGAGGTGCGCTTTGCTCGGCCAGCGCCGGTAGATCGCGGGTTTGCTGGTAGCGGCCCGTTCGGCAATGGCGGAGACCAACAGCCCGGGGTAACCGGTTTCGGCGAGCAGTTCAACCGTCGCGCGCAGCACCGCACCGTCGATTCGTGGGTCACGGGGTCGGCCAAAATCTACTACCATTACGAAACTCAGAGTAACATAAGTCGCCGTGACCGATGCAGCGACGCACGTCCGCCTTGATGACCTGGCCCAGCCCCGTTTGAGCGTCGAGGCCCAGCAGATCCTCGACATGATGGCCGCGGTGGCGCCCAACTGTCCGTTGGATGCTGACGCGCTGCACGCGCAGGCCAGTGCTGACACCGGACTGCACGATTTCGGTCCGGACGACTACCGAGAACGACTCGATGTCTACCTTGCAGCGCTGCGTGACATCGACGGGCTGCACGCGGCCGGGGTGGTGAACTTCTACGGGCAGCTGCTGCAGGTGCTCAAGAACCGGCTCCTGCTGAGCGACCTGCTGAGCCGGCATCCCGAGATCGACGACATCGAACTGCGATCGCCGGTCGTGATCGCCGGTCTGCCCCGCACCGGCACCACCCACCTGCACAACCTGCTGGCAGTGGCGCCCACCTTCCGCACCATGCCGTACTGGGAAAGCGTCGAGCCGTTTCCGTTGCCGGCCGAGGTTGGCGTCGAGCCGGATCCGCGGCGGACCCGGATGGACGTCGCGGTCGGGGTGATCAACACCGTGATGCCGCATTTCGCCCTCATGCACGAGATGACCACCGATCACGTCCACGAAGAGATCCAGCTGCTCGCCAACGATGTGTCCACGATGCTGTTCGAGACGCTCGCCGAGGTGCCCGGCTGGCGTGACTATTACCGGGCCCATGACCAGACGCCCCACTACGAATACCTCGCGAGGCAACTCAAAGCGATGCAGTTCCTGCGCGGGGGGCGGCGCTGGCTGCTCAAGTCGCCCCAGCACCTCGAGCAGGTGCCGGTCCTCAATCGCGTTTTCCCCGACTGCATTGTCGTGTTCACGCACCGTGACCCGGTTCCGGTGGCGCTGTCGATGATCGCGATGATCACCTATTCCGCGCGGATGCACCGAGCGCCCGTGCCGGTGGAAAAGATTGCGGAATCCTGGATCGACCGTCTCGAGCAGATGCTCACCGCGCTCGTTCGCGATCGGGACAGCATCGGTCCGGACCGCTCGATCGACGTCCGTTTCGACGACTTCATGGTCGACGAACTCGGCGTCGCCGAGCGTGTGTACGCCTTGGCCGGCGAACCGTTCACCGAACAAGCACGTGCGGCGATCGCCGACTACCTGGCGGGCCACCGGCGCGGCCGACTGGGAAACGTCGAAACGTCGTACGAGATGTTCGCGCTCAACGAGGACGATCTGCGCGCGCGCTTCGCGCCATACGTCGAGCGGTTCCTGACATAGGCGCAGTCCACTACCGTCTCACCACATGGTCACCATGCCCGCCTCGGACGGCGTCGAACACAGGTACGTGGATCTAGGCGATGGTGTCACGATCCACGTCGCAGATGCGGGTCCGGCCGATGGGCCGGCGGTGATGCTGGTACACGGGTTCCCGGAGAACTGGTGGGAGTGGCACGAGCTGATCGGACCGCTCGCCGCCGACGGCTACCGGGTGTTGTGTCCGGACCTGCGGGGCGCCGGCTGGAGCTCGGCACCGCGGTCAAGCTATCTGAAAAACGAGATGGCCGACGACCTGGCCGCGGTCCTGGACCGGTTGGGCGTCGAACAAGTCAAGCTGGTGGCCCACGACTGGGGCGGACCGGTCGCGTTCATCACGATGCTGCGCCATCCGCACAAGGTGACCGGGTTTTTCGGCGTCAATACCTCGGCGCCCTGGGTGAAGCCTGATCTGTCGATGGTTCGCAACCTCTGGCGGTTCTGGTACCAAATCCCCATGGTGCTGCCGGTTATCGGCCCTCGGGTCATCGGCGATCCCAGGGGCCGCTACCTCCGGACGCTCGCTGGCGGATTCGGATCCAGCGTGCCCGAGGCGGATGTCCGCATGTACGTCGAGTGCATGTGTCAGTCCGGACATGCGGAGGCCGGTTCGCGTTGGTATCGCACATTTCAGACCAGGGAGGTGCTGCGCTGGATGCGCGGCGAGTTCGATGACGCTGGGGTCGACGTCCCAGTCCGCTGGCTGCACGGCACTGGCGATCCGGTGCTCACACCCGACCTGCTGGACGGATATGCCGACCGTATAGGCGATTTCGAGGTCGAGCTGGTCGACGGGGTCGGCCACTGGATAGTCGAGCAGCGTCCAGAGCTGGTGTTGGACCGGATTCGGGCGTTCCTCAAGGCTTGACCAGGATACGGATGGGGTTGCCGTCCTGACGCTCCCGCTTCTCGATGCCCAACGGCAGGTCTTCCCACCACTCGGTCGCCCTCGGCCCAGCCGGTCACGCCGGGGCCCAGTTGCGCGATCGTGCCCGATGTTTCGTGGCCCTGAGTCACCACCGGCTGCTGGGCTGGGAACGTTCCATTGATCAGGCTCAGGTCCGAGTGGCAGATCCCGCAGAAAGCGACCTTGACCAGAACCTCACCGGGCCCCGGCTCGGGGATCGGCACATCTTCGAGCGCAACCCTTTTGGTGTCCGCATAGAAGCGCTCGGCGCGCATGGTCGACGCCATGTCGCGGTGTTACTCGACGCCGATTGTCACTTCAGTGGACTTGATGAACACCGTCGCGGGCTGACCGACCGCGAGGCCGAGGCTAGTCGCGGCATCCTTGGTGACCGAGGACGTGACGATCTGATGGCCACCGTCGAGCTTTACTTTGACGATTGCCATCACGCTGCCGAGATCGACTTCGGTGATAGTCCCTTTGAGCTGGTTTCGGGTCGACAGCCGCATCGGAGTTCCTCCAAGTCGTTGAGGGTCGGGGATGAGCCTAGTGTCGAGGACCGAGCAGGGCTATGGATGCATCGACAGCCGGTTCGACGATCTCCCGGACGGCTTTTCCATCTTCGACGGCAAGCGCAGTCAATTCACGCAGACCACCCAACAGGATCACGGCCAGCGGCGAAGTCAATGGCGGCAGGTCGGCACGCTTGAACCCCGGGCTGGCACTGAGGTCGATCAGCAGGTTAGACAACAGCTGCAATCCGCGGCGCTGGACGGGGCGAGCGGCGGTACCGAGTGAGGGGAGTTCACGAATCCAGCTCAGGGTAACGGCCGGCCGGGACTCGATATATCCAACGTAGGCCTCCACGGCCTGACGGATCTGTTGGTGCCAGTCAGCCTCGGGATCGACCGCCGCGGCAATGCTTTCGCCGAGTTTCTCGATGTCGGCCCGCAGCAGCTCCAGGAAGCACTGTTCCTTGCTGGCGAACTGGTCGTAGAAGGTGCGCTTGGAAGTGCGCGCGTGGCGGACGATGTCGGCGACTGTGCTGGCGCGATAGCCGCGCTCGCCAATCGAGGTGGCGAGTCCGTCCAGCAGCCTTAGCCGAAACGGGTCGAGGTCGCCCAATACCGCGTCGTCAGCCGCAGCTGTCACCGCTGGTGTCACGGCCGGCGCCCCTTTCGATGAATACGAGACCCTTGTCATGTTTGGTACCACAGAGTACCGTTTTCGGGAAGTCTCGGTACACCGCGGTACCACCCCGATGCCGGGGTAGATATTCGGAGCAATCACTGCCATGAGCGAAGTAGTCACCGCCCCATCGGCGTCACCCGCAGTCAGGTTGCCCCCTGCTACCCGGCTCCCGAAGCTGTTCCAGGGCCTCGGGTTCGCGATGTCACGACGATGGATGATCCGACGGATGGCGCGTCGCTACGGCAGCGTTTTCACGCTTAACCTTCCGATGTTCGGCCGCGTCGTGGTGGTCGGTGAACCGGAGCTGGCCAAGCAGATCTTCACCACCAGCCCAGAGGAGCTCGGCAATATCCAGCCCAATCTCAGCCGGATGTTCGGCTCCGGTTCGGTATTCGCGCTCGACCGCGATGACCATCGCCGTCGGCGACGGCTGTTGGCGCCGCCGTTCCACGGCAAGAGCATGAAGAATTACGAGGCCATCATCGAAGAGGAGACGCTGCGCGAGACCGCCGGCTGGCCAGAAGGCCGGCCTTTTGCCACGCTGCCGTCGACGATGCACATCACGCTCAACGCCATCCTGCGCGCGGTCTTCGGAGCCGACGGAGCCGAACTCGATGAGCTGCGCCGGCTCATCCCGCCGTGGGTCACTCTGGGCTCGCGCTTGGCAGCACTGCCGAAACCCGAACGGACCTATGGCCGGTTCAGCCCTTGGGGCCGACTGGCCGAATGGCGGCGCCGGTACGACATCGTCATCGACGAACTGATCGCCGCCGAGCGGGCAGACCCGAACTTCGCAGATCGGACCGACATCCTCGCCCTGATGTTACGCAGCACCTACGACGATGGTTCGGCCATGTCGCGCAAGGACATTGGCGACGAGCTGCTCACACTGCTGGCCGCCGGGCACGAAACCACCGCGGCCACTCTGGCCTGGGTGTTCGAGCGGATTACCCGGCACCCGGATGTGCTGGCGGCCCTGGTCGAGGAGGCCGACAATGGCGGCAACGAGCTGCGCCAGGCGACGATTCTGGAAGTCCAGCGAGCCAGGACGGTTATCGACTTCGCCGCTCGTCGGGTCTATCCACCGGTTTTCCAACTTGGCGAATGGAGCCTTCCTCGCGGGCATTCGATGATCGTGAGTATCGCGCAGATACACGACGACCCCAACGTCTTTCCCGACCCGGAACGCTTCGATCCGCAACGGTACATCGGAAGCAAGCCGTCTTTCTTCGCATGGATCCCGTTCGGCGGCGGAACCCGACGGTGTGTGGGTGCCGCGTTCGCCAATATGGAGATGGACGTGGTGCTTCGAACAGTATTGCGCCACTTCACTATCGAGACCACCACGGATCCCGACGAGCGGTGGCACTGCCGGGGCGTTGCCTATACGCCGAAGGATGGCGGACGAATTATGGTTCGCAGGCGCTGAGCCTGCGGCGGATCGGTGCCGGCCTACTGGTCGGCAGTAGCGCGACGTGGCAACTTCCAGCCGGGGCGCACGTAATGGCAGGTGTATCCGTTGGGGTAGCGCGCCAGGTAATCCTGGTGCTCGGGCTCAGCCTCCCAGAAGTCACCGGCCGGGCTGACCTCGGTCACAACCGTGCCGGGCCATAGGCCCGACGCGTCGACGTCGGCGATGGTGTCCAGCGCGATTCGCTTCTGCTCGTCGTCGAGATAGAAGATGGCCGAGCGGTAGCTGGTTCCCCAGTCGTTGCCCTGCCGGTTCTTCGTTGTCGGATCGTGGATCTGGAAGAAGAACTCCAGCAGCGTGCGGTAATCGGTCACCGTCGGGTCGTAGGTGATCTCGACGGCCTCGGCGTGCGTGCCGTGATTGCGGTAGGTCGCGTTGGGGACGTCGCCGCCCGTGTAGCCGACCCGGGTCGAGATCACACCGGGCTGCTTGCGGATCAGGTCTTGCATTCCCCAGAAGCAGCCGCCGGCGAGAATCGCTTTTTGGGGATCTGCCATTGCTTGCCTTCCTTATCGGCCACAACCATGCCCAGGCTACACTCCGCCGATGAGCTGCAACGGTGCTGCGAAGCGTCCCGCGTGACCACCCCGTCCTTCTCCCGTAGCGAACTCGCTTCTGCGTTCGAGAAGTTCGAGGCGACGGTGGCGCGAGCCGCCGAAACCCGAGATTGGGATGCCTGGGCGGAGCAGTACACACCGGACGTGCTGTACGTCGAGCACGCGGCGGGCACCATGCGGGGCCGCGATCAGGTGCGCGACTGGATTCGGCAGACGATGACGACCTTCCCGGGCAGCCACATGGTGGCGTTCCCGACGTTGTGGTCGGTCATCGACGAGTCCACCGGGCGGGTCATCCTCGAACTGGACAACCCGATGCGCGACCCCGGCGACGGCAGTGTCATCAGCGCGACCAACATCACGATCATCACGTATGCCGGCGACGGCCAGTGGAGCCGTGAAGAAGACATCTACAACCCGCTGCGCTTCCTGCGGGCCGGAATGAAGTGGTGCCGCAAGGCGCAGGCATTGGGCACGCTCGACGAAGACGCTGCGCGTTGGATGAAAGAAAACGGCGGCGGGCAGCAGTGAGAGAAGAGGGAGCTGTGCGCGCCAAATCCAAGCTGGTCATCGGCGCCAACGGCTTTCTGGGTTCCCATGTGACCCGCCAGCTCGTCGCCGATGGCGCAGATGTGCGAGCGATGGTGCGCCCGACCGCCAACACCCGCGCCATCGACGACCTTGCGCTAACCCGGTTCCACGGCGACGTGTTCGACACCGCCACGTTGAGCGAGGCAATGGATGGTGTCGATGACGTGTACTACTGCGTGGTCGACACCCGCGCGTGGTTGCGTGATCCGTCACCGCTGTTCCGTACCAACGTGGAAGGCCTGCGCAACGTTCTCGATGTCGCCGTCAAAAAACCCGACCTGCGCAGGTTCATCTTCCCCAGCACCTACACGACGGTGGGTCGGCGGCGCGGGCATGTGGCGACCGAAGAAGACGTAATCGCCTCCCTCGGGCAGACTCCTTATGTCCAATCAAGGGTTGAGGCCGAAAACTTGGTGATGCGGTACGCGGCTGAGGCCGGCCTGCCTGCCGTCGCGATGTGCGTTTCGACGACTTACGGCAGCGGGGACTGGGGCCGGACCCCGCACGGCGCCTTCATCGCCGGCGCGGTGTTCGGCAAGCTGCCCTTCTTGATGGACGGCATCCAACTGGAAGTTGTCGGCGTCGACGATGCCGCCAGGGCCATGATTCTGGCCGCCGAACACGGACGCATCGGCGAGCGGTACCTCATCTCCGAGCGGATGATCGCGTTGAAGGACGTGGTGCGGATCGCGGCCGACGAGGCCGGCGTGCCGCCACCGCAACGGTCGATTTCGGTCCCGGTGCTCTACGCCCTGGGTGCGCTGGGCAGCCTGAAGGCTCGGCTCACCGGCAAAGACGCGGAACTCAGCCTAGCGTCGGTGCGCATGATGCGCACCGAAGCCGACGTCGACAGCAGCAAGGCGATGCGAGAGTTGGGCTGGCAGCCGCGTCCGGTCGAGGAATCGATCCGCGAGGCCGCCCGCTTCTGGGCCGCCATGCGCACCGGTCGAAAAAGCACGAAAGACAACACCGCCGCCCAACCCGAATAGGCTCGGCCCAGTGGACCGCATTCGCGTCGACCTCGACGGACCGCCGCAGACGATGCTGGCGACGCTGTACGCCAAGGCGCTCGACGCCGACGCACCCCGCTCGATCCTGAGCGACCACTACGCGAAAGCCGCCGTGGCACGCATCGACTACGACTGGGAGACAACAACTATCAACGCGCGGCGGGCGCCGTCGGTAGCTGTCCGCAGTGCGCACTTCGACAACTGGACGCGCCAGTTCCTGGCCGTGCACCACGAAGCCGTCGTGTTGCATGTGGGTTGTGGTCTGGATGCCCGGGTGTATCGGGTGGACCCCGGCCCGGGTGTGCGATGGTATGACATCGACTATCCAGAAGTCATCGGGCTGCGCGAACGGGTATACCGCGGTCGGATGAATTATCGAATGCTGCCGGCTTCGGTGACTGATCCGTCCTGGCAGGCTGATATACTAGGCGACCGCCCCGTGCTGTTTCTCGGCGAGGGCCTGACGATGTACCTGACGAAGGACGATGGGCTGGCGCTGTTGCGTCGCATCGTGGATCGATTCACGTCGGGTGAATTGCAGTTCGACACGTTCAACACCTTCGGAATTCGGATGCAGGTGATCAACGCAGTGGTCCGGCGCTCGGGATCGAAACTGCATTGGGCGATCGACAGCCCCGACGACATCGTCGACGCCATTCCCGGGGTGCGCCTTTTGGCGTGGGAATCTGTGTTCGACAGCGATACCTTCGACATGGTGTCACCGGTAGTTCGGTGGCTGGGCAGGGTGATGGCGGCGGTGCCGACGTTACGGACTATGGCGCAGTATCACCGCTATGCATTCGGGCCGGCGTTGCCGTTATGACGCCGGGAAGTGTTGAGCGCCGGTTGGTGTTGCACTGATTATTCGCGTCTGAGGAGGTATCAACCATGAGCCACCGGGAAGTATTAGAGCCCTCCGCGGGGCACCCGATCACCATCGAACCGACCAGAGGACGGGTACAGGTTCGTGTCAATGGCGAGCTGGTCGCGGACACTACGGCGGCATTGGAATTGCAGGAGGCTACTTTGCCTGCAGTGCAATACATTCCGCTACGTGACGTGGTCCAGGATCGGCTGACCCGCACCGACACCAGCACCTACTGCCCGTTCAAAGGTGACGCCAGCTATTACAGCGTTACCACCTCGGCCGGCGACACTGTCGAAGATGCGATTTGGACGTATGAACAGCCCTATCCAGCGGTGGCGGCGATCGCCGAGCACGTCGCCTTCTACCCGAACAAAGCCGAAATCAGCCTCGTAGTTGACTAGAGGCGAGTAGGGAAGACTGACGCCGCCAGCCGGGTGTCGCTGTATTCGCGCAGCGACACGATCAGGCCGTCGCGGGTATCGAAGATGCACACGAACGGGCTATCGTATCGGCCGCCGTCCGCGGTAGTGGCGGTGACCTGCCCCTCGACCACCACTGTTTCGCCCGCGTTGACCGAGCGGATCAGCTCGATGTCGACGTCGGGGAGAAAGTTTTTGCGCTGCTCAATCGCCCGGCGCAGCGTTTCCTTGTCGAATGAAGTACGGGTGATGATGCTCCAATAGCTGAAATCATCGCTGAGCAGCGCCAAGCCCTCATCGAGATCTCCGCCGTCGCACAGACTCTGCAGGAACATCCAGGCCAGTTCGGCCTGTGGGTCGTCGAACGGCGTCATCACATCGCAATATTGTCTTGCCAGACAGTTTGTGGTCAATGGGAGTTATCACGTGAAGAGTGCTCGCACGGTCACGTTCCCCGGGGCGGCCAGCTTCGGACACACGTTGGCGCCCCTTCGCCGCGGCCCCCGGGATCCGTGCTTTGAGATTCCTGGTGACGGCACGATCTGGCGGACCAGCCTGCTGCCCAGCGGACCCGTCGCGGCGCGGATCAGCCGCGCGGCGCCCAACGCCGCCCATTGCGAGGCGTGGGGCAGCGGTGCCCAGGAGTTTGTCGAGATGCTGCCCGCGTTACTGGGCGCCGACGACGACGCCTCGGATTTCGCGCCGACCGACCCGACGGTCGCCGCCGCGCACCGACGAGTTCCGCACTTGCGCCTGGGTCGCACCGGACGAGTGCTGGAAGCCCTGATCCCCGCGGTCATCGAGCAGCGGGTACCCGGCGCCGACGCGTTTCGGTCGTGGCGTGTGCTGGTGTCCAAGTACGGCTCGCCGGCCCCCGGACCGGCACCGGCCGGTATGCGGGTGCCGCCGTCGGCTGAGCTGTGGCGCAACATCCCGTCGTGGGAGTTTCATCGCGCCAATGTCGACCCGAGACGGGCTCAGACGGTGGTGAACTGTGCGCGACGTGCGGTCTCACTGGAACGGCTGGTATCCCAGTCGGCGGCGCAGGCACGTGTGGGTCTGATGTCGCTGCCGGGAGTCGGCGAGTGGACCGCCGCCGAGACAGCGCAACGGGCGTTCGGCGATGCTGATGCCGTTTCGGTGGGCGACTACCACATCCCGAAGATGGTTGGCTGGACCCTGCGGGGCCACCCGGTCGATGACGCCGGGATGCTCGAGCTCCTGGAGCCAATGCGACCGCACCGCCACCGGGTGGTTCGGTTGCTCGAAGCCAGCGGACTGGCATACGAACCGCGGCGTGGGGCGCGGCTGCCGGTGCAGCAAATTCATTCGCTATAGCCTTGCCCTTGCCGGCTTTGGAAGCCTGACGCTCACGTTCGGCTTCGGTCTCACGATTTAGCCGCCGCGCCTCATGGATGGTGACGTGATTGCCGGCGACGCACGGGCGAAACGCCCGGCTTCCTGATTGACGCCCCGAATCGTCCGCCCGCAGCCGCAGTCGGGGCAACTGCCGGCTGGGGTTCATCCAGCGCCGGCTAGTCACCGTGTGGGCCTGACAGCAGGGAATAATCGGACTGCGGTCCGGTTATATGAGTAGTTCAAATGAGGAGGTAAACATGCCTGCTGTTACCGCAGACACACTTACGTTGCCGCGGATCGGCCCGCCAGGTCCCGCCGACACCGAGCGCCCGGTTCGATCGATCACCACCGGCCCGCGAGGCTACGAAGGCGAGGGCTTCCCGGTAGTCCGGGCGTTCGCCGGTGTGAGCACCGCTGCTCTGGATCCCTTTGTGCATATGGACCAGATGGGCGAGGTGGAATACCAGCCGGGGGAACCCAGGGGCACTGATTGGCACCCGCACCGTGGCTTCGAAACGGTCACTTACATGATCGACGGAAAGTTCGCGCATCAGGATTCCCACGGGGGTGGCGGCCTGATCACGGACGGCGCGACGCAGTGGATGACGGCCGGTTCGGGCATTCTGCACATCGAGACCCCGCCTACCGAATTGGTCGAAAGTGGCGGCGTCTTCCACGGGATCCAGTTGTGGGTGAATCTGCCGAAGAAAGACAAGTTCGCGCCGCCTCGGTATCAGGCCATCGAAGGCAACGACGCTGAACTGCTCGCGTCTGACGACGGCGGAGCGCTGGTTCGTATCATCGCCGGCGAGATCGACGGTCACCGCGGACCCGGTGTCACGCATACGCCGATTACATTGGCGCACACGACGATTGAAAGCGGGGCTCGGCTCAACATTCCGTGGCGGCGCGACTTCAACTCGCTGGTCTATGTGTTGTCCGGGAGCGGATATGTCGGTCCGGTCGCTCACCCCATTCGACAGGGTCAGTTGGCCGTGCTCGGACCAGGTGATCGGATCACCGTGGGCGCCCAGCCAACCCAGGACTCATCCCGCACGACGGCAATTGATGTGCTGCTTTTGGGTGGGCAGCC
>DATIOT010000246.1:0-4241 GCA_035472875.1 Mycobacterium sp. | reverse complement strand
GCCAGCCCCTTGGAGAGGAAACTCCCGCCAGGCTGCGCTTTGAAGAGGCTGGAGAACCAGCCACCGTCGCCAGCGGTCGCGGCTTTGTTCCACGCCGCGTTGATATTCGCGTCGGTAAAGGCCGGGTTGGTGATGCCGTATGGCCCAGCCGCCGCGCCACCACCACCAGCAGTACCACCGGTGCCGGCAAAACTCGCGCCGGGGAAGTCGCCGCCACCGCCGAAGTCGGTCGGAATAAGCGACGTCGGGCCTGCCGCGCCGCTCGGGCCAAGAGCCCCGGTCGGGCCGGTCAGAGCCGTACCGCCACTGCCGATCGCCGAGCCGCCCAGGTTCGCGCCAGCCGAACCGGCACCGCCTGTCGCAGCAGGGATCGCAGCCGAAACATCGCCGCCGAGCGCCGCGCCGCCGCCCCCAGCTGGTGCACCCGCCGCTGCCGCGCCAACGGTGCCGAGACTTGAGCCGGGCGCGGTCGACGCCAACGTCGCCGCCGGTGATACTGCCGCCACACCGGGGGTTGCCGCGCTGGCGATCGTCGAGCCGATGGCGGCTGCCGCAGGATCCGAACCGACGATTGGGGCCGCCGCCGTACCAGCGGTCGATACGGCATCAGTCGGGGTGCTGCCGACAAAATTAGTGAGGCTCGAGGCTGGCGCGCCAAAGAAGTCTCCACCCGCCGCTATATTGCCGACCCCGGCGAGCGCGCCGCCGATAGCGCCTGATTCGAGCGATGGTAGGATCGATGCGCCAGGCGACTTACCACTCGCGACGTCACCGAGAAACGTGCCCGCGCCAGAACCAAGGCCGGTAGCGAGCGCAAGCGGAATACCGAGCTCCGGAGCAAATAGGGAGAGCCCCGTCCCAGCGAGACCGCCGAGGATGCCCCCGAGGCCACCGCCGCTGAACATCTTGCCGATGTCGCACATGGGGGCGAAGTGAGCGAGCCGCGCCCGCTAGCGTCTATTACCCGTTCTTACCCGAACCGTGCAAAATCGCGCGGTCAGCCCAGAATCTTAGTATAGCCATACGTGCGAACATCAGCGCCGAGCGCGTCAGCGATCTTGTCAAGCTTGACGCCAGTCGAGGATGAGAACGTGTAAGCGACAGCTCCGATAGATTTCGCCCACTCAAGGGCGGATCTGTAAATTGACAGGGCTTCGGCGTCGGCAGCCTCGCGTCTTTTGACGACGAAGCGGTCGAGTACGGTGATTTCCGGCTCTTCTGGCGTCCTGATCGCCACAAATAGCCCGCACGCGGAGTCTGTCCGGACGAAATAGAACGACCCGCCATTGCAGGCCAGCTGGAGCTCGCCGTACCACGCCTGCGGGGTGCACCGGGGATAGCGATGCTGGAAACGCGGGATACCCCACTCGAGAACCCAGTCGATTTCCGCCGGGACCACGCGCCGCACGGTGGTGGGGGCGTAATCCCGCTTGATCGGCGGGCGTTCGACGCTGATCGTCACCGGATCGAGGACGTTGCCCTGGGGGTTGTCGATCATTTCGGGGCGCTCTGGTACGTGTTTCGGGAGTTTCGGCACCTCACCCATGCGCGGGATCGCCCTGGCCTTCTGTCGGGCGTGCGGGTTTTCGGGGGTCGGGTCAGCACCGGGCTCAGGCCGACCCGAATCGAAGTTCGACGGGCGTTTCCGGGTGTACGCGCTCAGGTCGATCAGCGGTTTGCTGTCGTCATCGTCTTCGTCAGCCATCAGATCCCCAGCTTTTGATGCGTGGCGACGTGCTCAGCGGCATGTAGGTTGAAGTAATACGCGAGCAAGCTCGGATCGTTGAAATCGAGCACCGTGTAGTTGTTGGTCGCGATCCCGGTGATCACCGCCATGTCGGAATGCATCTGTTGGTGCCGTGCGAGGAACGATGGGATGTCCTCGGTGGGGAGCGGGTCGAGCACGTACGGGGTGAGGTTGACCCCATAGATGCGCGCAATCGCCAAAATGATCTGGTCGTGGCTCTCACGGTTGGAGAATGACCACTCGTCGGTGCTGCGGCGGTCGTTTGGGATGTTGTAGAGGAGCGCGAGGCTCATTTCAGCGCTTCCAAGCCAGCAGTAGTTATCGCGTACTCTATCGCATTGTAGCTGCCGACCTTGTCGTGCGACGCTCGTCGCTCAACCAAACCCATGCTTATCAGCCGCGTCCTCACAGTATCCGAGACCATCGGTTGCACATCAGTGGTTGGTCCGTTCGCTGAGAACCACTGCAATGCGCGCAGTTCCCGTTTAGTCATTTGCGTCAGCCTCACCGAGCTCGGCCAGGCGCTCGCGCAGCTTTACCTTCCGGTGCTCGACCGCATCGATCATAAATTCGGGCACCGGCTGGTCCCGGTACAGCGCCAGTTCGCGCTCGATCGCGGCGAGCTCCTCGGCCTTGTCCATGGTCCGGTTATACTGTTGCTGCAAGGGCAACGTCCAACCAGATTTCTCAGCCTTCGCGCCGCGCGAAATCTAGAAATCTATCGGCTAGACCACCAACCGGCGCTCTTGCGCCAGGATCGAGACGTCCATCAGCTGGAAATCGCCCGAGTTGGACGTCATCGTAAAGCCGATCCCAACGCCCATGTTGTCGGGAACGCGCGACCGGCCCCAGCCGATGAGGCCGGCGGTCTGCGTGTACGGCCCCTGCGTGACCGCGCCGGTGGTGTTGTCGGCATCGATCGTGAAGTTGAGCGTCGTGTTGGTGTTGGCCTGCCAGTACGCGTAGAGCTGCATCGCTTTCTTTTCGAACTGGATGCCGGGCCGGGTGTGCAGCTTGGAGCGCAGCGTGACCTGGCGGCTGGTCGTCGCGGTCTGGAACATCGGGAAGAGGTGGGTCCGGCTAGTGTCCAGACCCCAGGCGGTGATCGTGCTACCCCATTCGTTGGTCCGCACCATCGCCAGCTGTGAGCTCTGCGATGCCGTCCACCACCGTCGCCCGTCCCACATCAAAAGCGCGTTGCGCGGCGATCCGGTGATCGGGTCGATAATCGGCATCAGCAGCATAAAGACGTGCACACCGAACACCTCAGCGATGGCCGAGCTCGGCGGCAGGTTCGGGTTGATGTTGCCCTGGCCGGTCTGGAAGACCCCGTCGAGCGGCGTGCTGATCTTTTGCACCGCGCCGCCGTAAATCGCGTGAATGCCGAACGGATTTGCCATGATCACCGCACGCGAATAGACCTCGACGCTCGGGTTCCACGGCGAGCCGATCTGCGGGTCGATGTTCTGGTTGCTGAAGGTCGTGGTCGCGGGCGCGCCGCTGGTGGTCACGCCTGAGATGGCGTTGACGCTCGAATCGCCGGGCAAATAGAGGAACCCGTTCGACTGCCGCAGGTTCGACCACTCGTATTTCAGCACCGACTCGGTCGCGGGAAAGACAAACCCGCCGTCGCCCGGAGAGAAGTTCGTCGCCGAGCCCGGCGCGGTGCCAAAGGTCTTGACCTTGACCGGGGTCGTCGTCACCCAGATGCGCCCCTGGTACGATTCGATGGCGTGCCCGGAAACCCCGAACGGCATCAACCGAACCGTCGCGCTGGCGACGCCGCCGCCGCTGAAACCGACCAGCACCGAGCCGACGGTGTTATAGCCGGTGCCGGTAAACCCGGCCCCCACCCCGTGCCCGAAATCGACCCCCGTCACATTACCGGAGCTGTTGATGATCGCGGTGCCCGACGCGCCGCTGCCGGTCACCGACAGAAAAAACACCTGCGGTGCGTTGAGGTAGGGTCCGCCGGGGTCGCTGATGGAGACCGAATTGATGACGCCGTTGTCGAGCGTCCCCGTCGCGATCAAACCGGTGCCGCCGCCGCCGACCGTGTGGATCACCGGCGCTGTATAGTTCGCGCCGCAGTCGACCATCGTGATCGCGGTGATGGTACCCGCCGAGAGCCCGGTCACGATCGCCTGCGCGCCACTGCCGGTACTGTCGGTGATGTTGATGCCAGGGATGGCGGTAAAGCCGCTCCCGCCGTTTTGGATTTGGATGCCGACAACGGCCCCGTTGACGACGGCGGCGATGCCCCACGCCGTGGTCGGCGCGCCGCCGCCCGAGAAGGTCAGCAGGATCTTTTGCGGATCCTGGGCGATGTCGTAGCCCGAACCCGCCGCCGTCGCCGTTACGGTCGCAACGGCACCGTTTTCGATCGTCGAGGTGAACGCCGCCCCGGTGCCGCTGCCGCCGCGCGGGATAATCGACGAAGGTGGCGCGGTGTAGTCGCGCCCGCCGTCGAGGATATCGATCTCGGGGCCAAGGC